>SKXS01000063.1 GCA_007128345.1 Spirochaetia bacterium | reverse complement strand
ATCCCAGAAAGCACGTCTCCCGAACCAGCTTTTCCCAGTGCCGGATTCGCCTCATCGGCAATCCAGCACTCGCCCATAGGCCCGGAGAGTATGGTGACATGGGTTTTGTATACCATCCAGCACCGGTGGTTCCGGGTAAAAGCAGAAAGCTTCTCCAGGAGGGTACCGTCGGTGACTCCGGGCTGCAAGGCGCGGAATTCACCCGGATGCGGGGTGATCACCCATCGGCAGTCCAAAGCCCCTTCGGGGAGCTTTCCGCTGGATATGAGTTTCGCAAGGGCGTGGATACCGTCAGCATCGATCACCCCCGGAATGCCGTGTTCAATGAGCTCAGAGAGCAGTTCCGGCCGCTCTGAACTCCTTCCCCAACCAGGGCCGGCGAGAATCGAGGTGACCCCGCGCATGGCATCACGCCTGTGCGATACGGGCCTGACTATTACCGACTCCCAGACAGAGGATGCGCAGACCTCATAGAGCTCCTCGTCACAGTAGAGGGTCACCAGACCGGTGCGGGTTGATGCGGCTGACTGGGAACTGAGTCGGGCGGCACCAGTGTATCCGACGGATCCTGCGAAGACCGCTGCGTGACCCCGGGTATTTTTATAGGCATCAAGCGCTATGGGGGGAAGGAAGGCATCCTCAGGCTTCAAGAGACAGGCGGAGACTGCCTCCCGGGACAGGAGGGTCCTGGGAAATCCGGGGTTTACCGTGATAATATCACCGCTGAAGAGCCTCACGTGAGGAAGGAAAGCCGTCACCTTCGGTGTACCCATAGTAACCGTGCAGTCCGCAGCAATGACTGCATCGGCGGTGCTCACCTGCGGGGCAATCCCGCTGGCAAGATCAATGGATATGATGAACGGCCGGGAAGTAAGCGATGCGATAAAACGCACCGCTTCTTCCGCGTTACCCCGCAGGGGTCCTGTAAGACCGGTACCCGCGATACCGTCTACTAGCACCTCGGCATCTCTGACAGCAGCTTCAGCTTTACTGCGGTCATGCTGCCAGGAATACAGCGGGATCTCCATCTTTGCGCAGATGTCCCGGTGCAGCGTCACATTGGAGTTGATTCTCGTGCTGGTGAGCACCACTGAGACGTGATCGGCTCCCCACACTGATGCCTCCCGGGCCATGACGAGGGCATCCCCCCCGTTATTCCCTCCCCCCGCAATGAAGACGAACCGGGAATCCCTGTGCATGCGATCCTGATATTTCTGCACACAGCGATGAAAGCCCTTCACCCCGGCCTGCTCCATAAGCAGGATGCCGGGAATACCAAAGGATTCCTGCGCTTCAGAATCAATACGGGTCATCTGCTGAGAAGTCGCTAACGGTATCATACGCTCCCTGCTCCCCTTTGTTTCATGATGCTGTTGTACTTTAGTATAAGAATGATTATAGTAGTTGTAAAGGACTCTGCAGAGGAAAGAGAGGCGTATGGCTAAGCATAAACTGCTGAAAGCGCTGTTCGGCACCAAGCAGGAGCACGATCTCAAGAAACTACTCCCGCTGCTCCACCAGGTCAATGAACTGGAGCACTGGGCCGTCGGACTCAATAAAGACGAAGTACTGCGGGAGTCGCATGCCCTCAGGCAGCAGGCTGCCGACGGCAGCAGCCTGGACTCGCTGCTGCCGAAAGCGTTCGCCCTGTCCCGTGAGGCAGCCCGGCGTGTACTTGGGGAACGTCTCTATGACGTGCAGCTCCTCGGTGCCTTGGTGCTCCACCAGGGAAAGATCATGGAGATGAAGACCGGCGAAGGAAAGACCATCTCCTGCGTTCCTGCGGCATACCTCAATGCGCTTCCCGGAAAAGGGGTGCACATAGTCACAGTAAACGACTACCTCGCCGAACGGGACGCCCAATGGATGGGGCCGATCTACGCATATCTGGGATTAGAGGTGGGGGTCATCCTCTCCTCACTGGACAACGAAGCCCGCAGGCATGCCTACAGCTGCGACATCACCTACGGGACCAACAATGAGTTCGGCTTCGACTATCTCAGGGACAATATGAAGTGGGATATCAGCCAGAAAATACAGCCGAAGCACAGCTACGCCATTGTTGACGAGATAGACTCCATCCTTATCGACGAGGCGCGTACCCCCCTGATCATCTCAGGTTCTGCCGAAGACGACACCAGGAAATTCTTTCTGGTCAACCGGCTGGTGGGGCAGCTCAAGGAATCCTCCAGGGACCCCGAGACGGGCAAATACCCCGATGAGCCCGACGGCGACTACACAGTAGACGAAAAGTCGAAGAAGATATCCTTCACCAACAAGGGCATGAACTTCATCGAGAACATGCTGCTGCAAGAGCGCATCATCACAGGGTCCCTCTTTGATGAGGAGAATTTCGACTATGTGCACTACTTCACTCAGTCCCTCAAGGCCCACAAGCTTTTTTCACGGGATACCGACTATGTGGTATCCGACGGACAGGTCGGCATCGTCGACGAGTTCACCGGGCGCATCCTCCACGGGAGGAGATACTCAGACGGGCTCCACCAGGCCATTGAGGCAAAGGAACGTATTACCATAGCCAAGCGAAACCGTACGCTGGCAACCATAACCTTCCAGAACTTCTTCCGCATGTACGACAAGCTCTCCGGCATGACCGGTACCGCCGATACAGAGGCATCAGAATTCAGTAATATCTACAACCTGGAGGTGGTGGTGATCCCCACCAACCGTCCTGTCATCAGGAGGGATGATCAGGACCTCATCTACTACAACGAGGAGATGAAGTACCAGGCTATCTGCAATGAGATTGCTGAGGTGACTGAGCGGGGCCAGCCGGTCCTCGTGGGTTCGGTGAGCATCGATAAGTCCGAACAGCTCGCCCGGATGCTCCAAAGCAGGGGCATACGCCATGAGGTGCTCAACGCCAAGAATCACGCCCGGGAAGCGCTCATCATTGCCGAAGCGGGGGCTAAAGGTTCAGTGACCATTGCAACCAATATGGCCGGACGCGGCACCGACATCAAGCTCGGGGGCAACCCGGAGTACCGGGCCATGCGGAAATGCGGCACCGACGCAGACCCCGAGGTTTACCGCAAGGCTGTTGAGGCAGAGCGGATACGCTGGAAACAGGACTACGAAGATGTCAAGCAGGCGGGAGGGCTCTACATCCTGGGGACGGAACGGCACGAGTCGCGAAGGATCGACAACCAGCTCAGAGGACGCTCGGGCCGCCAGGGAGACCCCGGATTCTCCCGGTTCTTCCTCTCCCTGGATGACACCCTCATGAGGCTGTTTGCCAAGGAGAACCTCAAGGGGTTCATGGGAAAGCTGGGCATGGCATCCGGAGAGCCGATCCAGCACTCCCTCATCACCAGGACTATTGAAAAAGCCCAGACCCGGGTGGAGGAGCGGAATTTCGAGATCAGGAAGCACCTGCTGGAATTCGATGACGTACTCAATGAGCAGCGGACCTTCATCTACCGCCAAAGGGATGAAATCCTCAGGGATACGAATCTCACCAGTAGGATATTGAGCTCCCTTCGTGAAATGATCGAGGAATTCGCAGAGGAGGCACGGAAGGCAAACCTGACCCACTCTGATCTTCTGGACACCATGGGTGAACGGCTCAAAGAGGAGCTGCACTTCGACTGTTCCCCCGTGCTTGCTGAAATCAAACCTGCAGATGTGAAAAACCTCTCAGAGAAAGTCACCGCATACTTGGAATCGCATATCCAGGAGAAGATAGCATATGCCGGGAAGGAAGCCTTCAACACCTTCATACGCTACCACTACCTGAGGCAGATCGACGGACGCTGGCAGGATCACCTGGAGCAGATGGAAGCCCTTCGCGAAGCGGTGTATCTGCGCACCTACAGCCAGAAGAACCCCCTGCTCGAATACAAGCTTGAAGGATTTGATATCTTTGAGACTATGCTTGAGGAAATCCGCTACTCCATTGCCCGTGCCGCTGTACGCGTCAGGATTACCGGACGTCAGGAGCATCCCGTACAGAGGGAAGAAGATTCCCTCAGGGCTGACCATCGTGAAGTGGGGCAGTTCGGCGTGCAGCAGATGCTGCCCAAAGCCGCAGGCGGCGAGAACCAGGCCGTGCAGATTCGCAGAAGTTCCCCGAAGGTGGGACGTAACGATCCCTGCCCGTGCGGGAGCGGAAAGAAATACAAGCACTGCTGCGGAAGGTAGCCTAGAGGTAATCCTGGGGGTCCACCGGTCTCCCGTTGATCCTCAGGGAAAAGAAGAGGATCGGTTCCAGCGCCTTGCCGCTGGTACCCATCTCTCCGATCACCTGACCCTGGGTCACATCACTTCCCTGCTGGACCGCAATGCGGTCAAGGTGTGCGTAGAGGGATGAGTACCCGTCGCTGTGGGCGATTTCCACATACCTGCCGAATCCCGTGAGGTCATGGTCAACCCTGACCACCCTGCCGGCCATGGCTGACCGCACCGGGGTGCCCATTTCATTGGAGATTTCGATGCCCGGATGATCAGTCATCGATCCGGTGATGGGATCCCGCCTGGTGCCGAATCCCGTGGTGATAACCCCCTCTGCGGGCCGTACCACCAGCGTGCCCATAATCCTCCGGTACTCGGTCTCTGTCATGGTTATGCGGGGAATGAACAGCTCATTTCCAGGGTAGATGATGGTGTTGATATCTATGCCGTTCACCTGCGCCAGGGTGATATACCCCATACCGAAGGAACGGGCGATCACTGAAAGGTTGTCGCCGCTTCGGATGGTGTAGAGCTGTCCGTCCCGGTCCGGTACGTTCAGCTCCATTCCGCTCCTGATATCCCGGTGGCTTGTAATCCGGTTGACGGCAACCAGTGTCCTGGGATCCAGGCCGTAGGAACGGGCTGCATTTTCCAGGCTCTCTCCCTGCGCCATGGTATGGGTGCTCCAACTGACCGTCAGCGGATCAGCTGAAACTTCCGGCGCAGGGGCAGCTGGAGGCTGCTCAGCAATTGCTTCGGCAGGAGGCTCGAGTACTTCAGGCTCTTGCTCACGATCGATGCCGAGGGCTTCAATGACAGTCCGTTCAGCTTCGGTCGGCTCAGCTTCAGCCGCAGCTTCCTCAGGTATACGGGGCTGCGTCTCTTCGGGGGAACGAAGCATCCATATCAGGCCGACTGCTGCGGCGAGAATGAGCAGCACCATTATGGTAGAGAGAAGCACCCTGATGATCCGGGTACTCTTCTCTTCATCACCTGGAGGATCCTGTGGATACATTCCGTAATCATTCATCCGCTTATTATTCATGGCTCACTGTTTCTATTTTGATATCGACATTTACCTGATTCCATACTAATATATTTTTCTCATGCGTACCAGTGAAAAGCATATCTTTTACCGACTCTTTCTTCTGCTGACCGCTGCGGCAGCACTCACTATACTGGGCCTCTATGTGCATGCCGCTCTTTCAGTTTCCGAAGCACCCAGATACTCCCTCGCCGTATCGGAACGTGTGGTGCGCGGCTCAATATATGACCGGGAACACCGCCTGCTTGCTGCGGAGGTGCCGGTCTACTCACTGACAGCTTGGAAACCAGATATCAGGAACATGGATGCGGCAGCGGAAACCGCAGCCATGTTCTCATCCTACAGTGCTGACGAGGCGCGCAGCCTGCTGGAAAGCCGACAGGGATTCATCTACATCAGACGTGCCGTCCCCCACAGCGAAGCCATGGAGATTCAGGAGCATCTAAGCCGTCATCGCATTGCCGGCCTCTCGCTGGAAAAGAGCTACGGCAGGGTCTATCCGTACCACGACCTTGCGGCCCAGACCATCGGCTTCATAAACGTGGACCGTCAGGGAGCCCTGGGCATCGAGCAGGCCTGGGAAGAGCATCTCTACCCCCTGCCTGATCCGTTTAGCCAGATTACCTTCGGCAGCGACATAACCCTCACCCTGAGCGTTCCCTTTCAGGCCATGCTTGACGATGCCGCCGCTGAGGTCTACGCGCATCATCGTCCCGACAGCGTTTCCGGGATTATTATGGACGGGAAGACCGGCGACATACTGGCCCTGACGTCCTATCCTGCATTTAACGCAAACACCTACCAGCTCTCAACTCCCCAGCAGCGCACCAACTATCCTGTTACTGCGATGTACGAGCCCGGTTCAGTGTTTAAGGTTTTCTCCCTCGCTTCCATCCTCGATGAGGGCAGTGAATCCTATCCCCGGACATTCCACTGCACCGGAACATACACTCTTGCTCTGGGGGAAGGGAGGACGGCAGTAATCAGGTGCGTCACCCCCCATGGAACGGTAAACTACGACGACATCATCAAGTATTCATGCAATATTGCCATAGCCCAGGTGGCCATGCACATGGACAGCCGGGAATTCTACGAGAAAATCACCAGCTTCGGGTTCGGTCGGCGCACCGGAATCGGTCTTCCTGGAGAGAGCCCGGGTTCCATCGCCCTGCCGGAGGCCTGGTCGCTCAGGAGCAAGCCTACCATCGCATTCGGCCAGGAACTAGGCACCACCGCCCTGCAGATTGCCTCAGCAGCTACAGCGCTGGTGAACGGGGGTGTGCTTCTGGAGCCTCACCTCATACTCGAGGTCACCTCAGCTTCGGGGGAGGTGACCTACCGCCGTGAGCGCAGCGAGCTCAGGCAGGTGATTTCTTCTGATACCGCTGACCGGCTGATTTTCGCCATGGAGACCGCAGTTGGCCGGGGGGGGACAGCAAACAGGCTCCACACCGTGGGCATCCCCATAGCCGCAAAAACGGGAACAGCCCAGTTGCTTGACCCTGCAACGGGACTCTATTCCCAGGACCGATACCTGGCCTCAACCCTGGCGCTGATACCCGCAGCTGATACCACCTACATCATCTATCTGGCAGCTGACTATCCCAAGGCGGGCACCATTTACGGCGCCAACATCGCAGTTCCCGCGATCAAGCAGATCGTTGACCGGGCGCTTGTATCCGGCTACCTGTCTCCGCTCTGGTAGGCTCCTTACAGATGTTCGGTATCCACGGTAAATCCTGAAAGCTTGCTGAGAAACAACTGGGTTTTCGGGATGATCAGGTCTGAAGGAACCCGCTGTCCCGTTGTGAGAAAGAGCACCTTGAGCTGCTCTTCATGGAGCACGCTGATAAGATTCCCCACACAGTCGGTCTCATCCATTTTGGTAAAGATAAGCGAACGGAAGCCGAAGGGGGAGAAGTGCCTGACAATGGCCTTCAAGTCCCGGTGCTTGGTTGAAGCTGAAACAGCCAGGGCCCAGTAGGCGGAGGGACATACCGAGAGCAGTTCCTGCATCTCCCGCAGGGGAGCTGTATCCCTCGGACTTTTCCCGATGGTATCGATGAGTATTAGATCGGCATCCGCGTGCTTCTCCAGGCTTTTCGCCAGCTCCTCGGGGGTCTCAACCGAATCGACAGGAACATCGATCAGGTTTCCGAAAGTCCTGATCTGCTCTCTGCCCCCGATGCGTAGACTGTCTATGGATATGATGCGGATGCTCCTGCGCTTTCTGCGGCCATGGGCCTGCTGGGCTGCTATCTTTGCCAGGGTAGTGGTCTTTCCCACCCCCGTCGGTCCGATGATCCCGAAGATCTTCGGCAGATGCAGGGCAACCTGCTCATCGCACCGCACCGATTCTGCAATGAGCCTGAGTACAAAAAGCTCAAGCTTCTGCCGGTCCTGCATATCCTCCGGAGAGAATTCGCTTTTAATTGCCTGCCTGATATAAGAGATGAAGGCTGAAGAGAAATCAAGCTCTTCAAGAATTGCTTCCAATGCTTCCACGTGGGGGAAGGCTCCTGCAACGTCACGGGAAGGAAACTGCCTGCGCATCTCCTGCAGTTCCCTGATGATGCTGGAATAGGAGGAATTATTTTGAGCCTGCGCATCATCGGGAAGCACATACCCGGAGACGTGGACCTCATCCCGTTTTTTGAAGCCGAGCAAGCCCCTGACATCCCGCCGTTCATGAGCGTAGATTCTGGCCTGTTCTCCGTACTGCTCCCTGACCTTCCTGACTGCTTCCTCATAGGTGGGAGCCGTCACGGTAAAATGCTCCATTGCACAGCTCCCTAGAGGATGTATCTGCTGAGATCGTAGTCCTGCACCACATCAGACAGGCGCTGGTCCACATACTGCGCAGTAATGGGAATAGTCTGTCCCTTGAGGTCCGAAGAGGCGTAGGAGACCTCCTCAAGCAGCAGTTCCATGATGGTGTGCAGGCGCCTGGCTCCGATGTTCTCGGTGCGGGAGTTAACCTCAGCGGCAATTTCACTGATTCTCCTGATCGCCTCATCCTTGAAATCGAGCTCCACCCCCTCGGTCTTCATGAGCTCATAGTACTGCTTGGTCAGGGCATGCTGGGGTTCTGTAAGGATGCGATAGAAATCGTTGCAGGAGAGGGGATTGAGCTCCACACGCAGGGGAAAGCGTCCCTGGAGTTCCGGTATGAGGTCAGAGGGTTTGCTCATATGAAATGCTCCCGCAGCAATGAAAAGAATATGTGAGGTATCCACAATTCCGTACTTCGTGTTCACCTTGGCTCCCTCAACGATGGGAAGGATGTCCCGCTGGACCCCCTCCCGCGACACGTCGACTCCCGTCCCGCTGCCCTTGACGGCTACCTTGTCTATCTCATCGATGAATATGATGCCCATCTGCTCAACCCGTTCCCTGGCAATTTCCACGGCACGGTCGTCATCCACCAGCTTGTCCAGTTCCTCCTCGAGAATCAGAGACCTGGCCTGGGAAACGGTCACCCGCTTGCGCTTCTTCTTGCCGCCGAAGAGCCCCCCTATGTTCTGCAGGGTAGACTCCAAGTCCTCCATATTGCCGCCGGAGAATATCTCGATAGCCGGCTGGGAGCGCTTGGACACCTCAACCTCCAGCTCCCGGTCCTCAAGACGTCCCTCCTGGAGCATGGTCCTGAACTTCTCCCTGGTTCCCGTACCGCTGGCAGGGGGAAGACCTTCACCCTCCGGTTTATCCTTGACGCCGGGAAGCAGGTAGTCCAGCAGGCGCTCTTCAGTCCTGCGTTCAGCCTCCTCCTGCATACCCTCAGCAAGTTCCGACTTCACCATGTTGACGGCTAAGCGCATGAGGTCCCTGATCATCGACTCTACATCCCTGCCTACATATCCCACTTCGGTGTACTTTGTCGCTTCCACTTTAAGGAAGGGAGCACCGCACATCTGGGAGAGCCTGCGGGCGATCTCAGTCTTCCCTACACCGGTAGGACCCATCATGATGATGTTCTTGGGTGAAATCTCCTCGCGCAGGTCCTTCGGCAGTTTCTTCCGCCGCACCCGGTTGCGCAGAGCAATGGCGACAGTCCGCTTTCCCCGGTCCTGTCCTATGATGTAGCTGTCCAGCTCTTCCACAATCTCTTTGGGAGTCATGTCGTCCAGATTTTTTCGTATCATCCCAGCTCCTCCACTACAATCCGTTCATTGGTATAGATGCAGATATCTGCGGCAATCTTCAGCGACCTGAAGGCAATCTCCTTCGCTGAAAGCTCTGAGGAGTCCAGATACGCCCGCGCCGCGGCAAAGGCAAAGCTCCCCCCCGAACCGATGGCGATCACCCCTTCCTCGGGCTCCACGACATCACCCGTGCCGGAAATCAGCAGGGTCTTGTCCCGGTCGGCCACCAGCATCATTGCCTCGAGCCTCCTGAGGGCACGGTCCATGCGCCACTCCTTTGCAAGCTCTACAGCCGCACGGGTGAGATCTCCCCCGTACTCCTTGACCTTCCCCTCAAAGCGCTCGAACAGCGTAAAGGCGTCCGCTGTGGCGCCGGCGAACCCTGCAAGGATGCGGTCGTCATACATCCTTCTGACCTTCCTCGCGTTCCCTTTCATGATGGTAGTCCCCAGGGTTACCTGCCCGTCTCCGGCCAAAGCAACCTTTCCCGCCCTGCGAACGGCTAGGATAGTGGTACCGTGAATGTTCATGGAGAGCTCCTTATACCTGCACTGGTACGTACAATATACTCACGGTTGGTGCTAAAAAGCAACGCATCACGGGGATTTTCTCCTCCCGTGGGGATGAGCCTGCTCATAGACCTTCCGCAGGCGTTCTATGCCTACATGCGCGTATATCTGTGTTGTAGAGATGTGGGCATGACCGAGGAGTTCCTGTACAATCCGGATCCCCGCATCATGGTCAAGCAGGTGCGTTGCGAAGGTGTGCCGCAGGGTATGGGGCGTCACGTGTTTGGAGAGTCCCAGGTTCCGCACGTGCTGCTCGAAGATGTAGTGCACTCCCTGGGGAGTGATGCGCCTTCCCCCCCTGCTTATCACCAGCGCCTTGCGGTCGCCTTCAGTGACGCGGAAGCCCTCCTGGTACAGCTTCCGCATAGGCAGGTAGAGTTCCAGGTGCTCCGCGGCAGCCCCGGTGAGGTAGCCCATGCGCTGACGGTCGCCCTTTCCCCGGATAAGCACCGTCTGTTCGGCAATCCGGACATCTGAGGCATCCATCTGCACAAGCTCTCCCAGCCTGCATCCCGTAGCATAGAGTATATGGAAGATTGCGGCATCCCGGCACCCGAAGAAGTCATCCCCGGGCGCCATGATAAGATCCATAACCTCATCAAAGGTGAGCACCGTTGGAAGCCTGCGGCGTCTGCTCATGCCCTTCACCCGTTCCATCGGGTTTTCCTCCAGCAGTGAGAATCTCCTGCAGTACCGGTAGAACCCCTTCACACCCGAAAGGATGCGGTTGATGCTTGCAGAAGCGTAATGCTCACGCTTGAGCCGCGCAAGAAATGACCTGATCTCCTGAGGCTCAAGGTGCGCGTAGTCCATCCTGCGCTCTTTGAGGAAATCACCGAACATGCACAGATCCCTTCGGTATGCATTCACGCTGTGCTCAGAGAGGCTGCGTACCGACGTGAGGTATTCGAGGTATTGCTCTGCTGCTTCATCGAATGCGTTCAAACCATCCATCCATGCCGCCTATGCGTATGCGGCAGGCCCTATTTGGAGGGGCCTGGTCGCCTGTCCGGTGGTACCGAACCCGCGGGGTGCTGTCCGTGTCGTACCCCCATAATCTGTGAATGTCCCCCAGCCAGGAGACCGCCGGTGCTCCCGACTCATAGAGATTCTTCGTACCCCGTCCCCAGGGAGAACTGATTCCTCGACGGTGCACCGTCACATCCCTCCCCTGGTCCAGGGCTTCATCGGCCGCATCAAGGATGGACGCACCCGCAGCAGCCTCCAGCAGGAGCACGCTCCGGGAAAGTCCGCAGACCAGCCGGTTACGCCTGGCTTCATGTGAAACATCATCACTGGTGATTTCCATCACCAGGCCGCCTCCGCTTTCTGCCGTCTTGTCGGCATGCTCCGTACCCTTCCAGCGAGGGAGATCCTCAGGGATACCCGTCACCGCTTGAAACAGACATCCTCCGGCTGTGCGTACACCCTCCTGCAGCGCAGCAGCCCACGCTCCGGTGCAGCAGGAGACTACGGGCGTGCGCGCATACCCGGCCTCCAGACCGAAGGACCATGCACTGATGCACGCTCCCGTACTGGGACGCTCAGGTCCCAGCACCGCCACCGACGGCTCATCCGGGGGAGGGAGTTCACCAATCACTGCCAGCAGGTAGGGGGGGTCATAGAGCTCCCGAAGCAAAGGGGGATAGTCGCCGTCATACAGATGGATAATCCTGGCCCGCATGCCTTCAAGAATTTGCAGAGCTGATGCCGCCTGATGCAGCTTTTCGCCTGCAGATGTCTGCACGTATTCCCGTACATGCTCTTCCAGGCGCAGACGGTCGTTACAGTGCAGCCCGCTCTTCATCGATATGGTCATGCGGATGAGCAGCTCTTCGTTCATACCGTAGAGTACTGCGGGACCTTGCCGTATCGATTGAGGTCTGGTCCATCCTGCTTCCCGGGTGGAACTTCCTGTGTCCGTCCTGGAGCTCAGCAGCCGTTACATGGGTATAGATCTGGGTCGTCGAGATATCTCGATGTCCCAGGAGTTCCTGCACCACACGAAGGTCAGCGCCTCCCTGCAGCATATGGGTGGCAAAGGAATGGCGCAGCGTATGGACCTGGGAGCTCACCCCCGCAGCCGCACAGTAGAGCCGGAACTTCTTCCAGGCTCCCTGTCTGGTGAGCGGATTTCCTCCCCTGCTCACGAAGATCATCTCGTGGGCATGGCGTGATGAGAGCAGCCTGGGGCGTCCCTCCTGCATGTAGCGCTCCAGGGATGCATTCGCCTGCCGTCCCATGGGGACCACCCGCTCCCGGTCACGCTTGCCGATAATACGCAGAAGAGATTCACCGGAGTAGACCTGCGATGTCCTCATGCCGCATGCCTCCGATATACGCAGCCCGCATGAATAGATGAGCTCAAAGAGGGCACGGTCCCGCAGTCCTTCGGGAGTATCCAGGGGTATGGCTTCCAGTACCTCCTCCACCTCCCTTACCTGGAGCACACCGGGCAGCTGCCTGCCTTTGCGGGGCATCTCGATGATACGGGAAGGGTCGTCGCTTCTGACTTGTTCATCAACCAGAAACCCGTAGAATGAGCGCAGGGTGGTGATGATCCGTGATACCGTCGCCTTCTCAAGACCCTGGTCCCTGCGATGCTCGATAAAGTCCACGAGGTCAGCACTGTCTGCGCCTGCCAAGTCAGTTCCCGCCTGATTGAGCAGGGCCTCAAGCATGATGATCTCCCGCAGGTAGGCTTCCACCGTCAGCGGGGAGAGCCGCAGGTCAACGGCAAGATACTCCTCATATATACCGATAAGCCGCTGTGAGTCCCGCATTATGAGTTCCTGTCGTATTTCTTCTCCCGCTCGTAGCGCAGCACTGCCGGTATGGAGATGTCTTCGGGGATACCCTTGCCTTTGACAACCCGCCTCTGCAGGTCCTGCCAGCGCCTGATGGAAACCACTTCGTCGGGTACGCGTTTCTCTTCGACACGCTTGCGGGAAGAAGAAAATCCGAGTTCCTCCAGTTCATTGAACAGCTCATCACTCTCCTCCATGGCAAATCCCGTGGCTATGACGGTCACCTTGATCTTGTCGCTGTAGTCAGGATTGTAGGACTGGCCCGCTATGATGAGCGCGTCATCATCGGCATTGGAGGTGATGATTTCCACCACATCCTGATACTCCTTGAGGGTAAGGTTATCGCCGCCGGTGACGTTCACCAGGATTCCCTTAGCTCCTTCGATCCGTGCATTCTCCAGGAGGGGGTTGTTTATTGCGGAATTCGCCGCATCAGATGCACGGCTGTCTCCCTGGCCGACTCCGATACCCATGAGCGCATCTCCCCGTCCCTTCATGACGGTCCGCACGTCGGCGAAGTCAATGTTGATCTCCCCAGGTTCAGTTATCAGCTCACTGATGCCCTGCACCCCCTGGCGGAGCACATCGTCAGCCAGCAGGAATGCCTGCTTGATGGGGGTGCTCTTGTCCACGATCTTCAGCAGGTACTGGTTCGGGATGATGATCAGCGTATCCACATGGTTCCTGAGCTTCTCGATCCCTTCATCAGCCAGGGATTTCTTCTTGCGCCCTTCAAAGAGGAAGGGGGTGGTAACCACCGCAACGGTGAGGGCGTTGAGTTCCTTGGCGACCTCCGCTACAATCGGAGCCGCACCGGTACCCGTCCCGCCGCCCATGCCGGCGGTAATGAATACCATGTCGGTCCCTTCAAGCGCAGCCTTGATGTCCTCACGGGACTCGTCGGCAGCCTTTTCGCCGATATCAGGGACACCTCCAGCACCGAGTCCTCCGGTAATCTGGCTTCCGAGGGCCAGCCGGTTTTCCGCGTGGGAATGCTGAAGCGCCTGCATGTCGGTATTCATCGCCAGGTACTGGACCTTTCCCAGCCCGGCGGCAATCATGCGGTTCACCGCATTCCCGCCTCCTCCTCCGACACCGACCACCTTAATTACCGTAGGGGTCGACCTGTCTGAAGAAAACGTCCTGGTGTCATGTAAAATCTCAATATTCATAGTGCCTCCGCTTCGCCATTCATCCTTCTAGAACAGCACGTCAAAAAAATTCTTCATCCGCCGCACAACCCCGTTCTTCCGGGGCTGACGCTCTTGATCGGATGACCCGAAGGTATCCCTATTCCGTGAAAACGCGTGGAGCACCAGCCCCACCGCGGTTGCATACTGGGGACCAAGGGAGCTCGTCGGCATCCCCTCGATCCACTTGGGCGTCCCGATGCGAACCGGGGCGTTGAAGATTTCCCCTGCAAGCTGCTCAATGCCCGGCATGAGCGCAGACCCCCCCGTGCAGACTATTCCGCCGGTGACGTGGTCAAGCACCCTCCGCCGCTGGAGCATGCTCTTGATAATCGTGAAGGTCTCCGCGACCCTCGGCTCGATGATCTTGCAGAGTTCCTTCTTCGGCATGCGGACCGACGGCCATCCGCCTACAGGCGGAATGGTAATGAAGTCCGTATCTGAAACCATTTCTTCGTAGCAGCTTCCATACTCCTTCTTGATCCGCTCCACCAGCTCGTAGGGCTTGTTCAGGATGTAGACCAGATCGGAGGTCACCTCATTGCCCCCTAAGCTGATGCCGCCGACATACAGCGGGGCTCCTCCCCGGTAGCCGATCATATTGCACATGCCGCCGCCGTAGTTGATCAGCAGCGTGCCGATGTCCCGTTCTTCCTGGGTGAGGACCGACTCACTGTCAGCTAGCTGCTGGAGCACAAGGGTCTGCTGCGTGTAACCCGCCCGGGAGATGCACTTCCTCAGGTTCTGGGATACCGTAACATCCCCGGTAACCATCATTACCTTAGTCTCCAGCCGGTGGCCGATCATATCTATGGGGTCTTTGATGCCGCTGCGCCCGTCTATGGTGAAGTCCTGCACGAGGGTATGGAGCACCTCACGGTCCAGCGGCAGGTCAATGGAACGTGCCACATCTAAGGAACGGATTACCTCACCACGCCTGATCTCGTTGTCCTTGCCGGTGATGCCCACAACCCCTTCGGAACGGACCGCTTCAATATGCTGTCCTCCGATGCCGGTGTATACATTGGTCACCTCGCTGCCGGTCTCAAGCTCAATCTCCTCGATGGTCTTCTGGACAATCTTCATGGCGGTCTCGATGTTTACAATGATCCCTGCTCTGACTCCTTCGGAGGCGTGCTCACTTATATGACGCACCCGCAGCTTGTCCTGGCTTTCAGCGACAGCTGCTATGGCACGTATAGCGGTTGATCCAATATCGAGTCCGACAATCAGGTTTTCAGCAGGCACTCACACACCTCCATGGTATTCATATCTGGAATAGGCCAAGTAATCATCAGCGAATGCAGCATCATGTGAACCCTGCAGCACAGGCGCGTAGATGGTTCGCCCGATGAAGCCGCAGAAGACTAAGAGCGCAAAGAGATGGGTTCCCCCCAGGGAGAAAAAGGGCAGCGGTATTCCCGTAGGGGGTACCGCTCCCACTACCACCCCCATGTTCATGAGGGCCTGCCAGATAATCATGCTGGTGCAGCCGAAGCCAAGGTAGAAGAGCTTCGGCTGCGCGCTTCTGTGCGCAGCGGCGCACCGGTAACCGATCCATGCGAGGGCCATGAAAAGCACCCACACCACGGATATACCGACAAGCCCGGTTTCTTCGGCAAACGCGGCGAAAATGAAATCAGCCATTACCTCGGGAATTGCTCCCAGCTTCATTTCACCCAAACCGAATCCGGTCCCAAACAGCCCCCCTGAGGCAACAGCCCTGAGGGACATATTCACTTGATAATTGATCCCCGTGGGATCCAGTTCCGGGTAGAGAAACCCGAGAATCCTCCTGAAACGGTACTCCTCAGAAAGCAGGAGCAGGACACCCGGCACGGCCATGAGCAGCAGAAGAAAGAGCAGGTACTTCTTGCGTGCCGGCGAGACAGCCACCATGGAGAAGCTCACAAAGGTGACCAGTACTGCAGTCGAGAAGTCCCGCTGCAGGAGGATCAGTGATGCAAAAAGCAGAATCACCGCTGCGGGGATGACGGTGAAGGCAAACTCCTTCATCCGCTCACCGTGCTTGCCCAGGTAGTTGGCTAGGAAAAGCACCAGCGACAGCTTTACCGCCTCCGAAGGCTGGAAGCTCACAGGACCGATTATCATCCATCTGCGGGCTCCCAGGCGGGTATCTCCCAGCGGAGAGAACTGGGTGAGCAGCATAAGTGCAAGGCTCAACGTCAGCACCAGGGGGACAATCCATTTAAAGCTCTTCTCAGGTATGAGAAAGGCCAGTATTCCGCCGGCGATGCCCATGACCCCGAATATCGCCTGTCTTCTTACATAATACAGAGAGTCCCCGGTAAGCTGCAGAGCCCGGTAGTACGATGCTGAGTAGAGAGCGGCAAAGCCCACCCCCAGCAGGAGCACCAGAATAAGCATGAAGGGGTACATCAGCTTTCTCTGCCGAAGAATCTCCTCCGGCATGATTTTTCCCATTCTCCCGCTCCTTCGTTATACCGTCATAATGCCAATGACCGCCAAGACGGTACCGGCAAGATAGAACCTTCGTACGATGTACCCCTCACGATACCCCTTCAGCTCAAAGTGATGGTGCAGGGGGGCCATAAGGAGCACGCGCTTCCTGCGAAGCTTGTAGCTCGTCACCTGAGCTATCACCGAGAACGTCTCCAGGATGAAGACCCCGCCGATGATAACCAGAGCCACTTCCGCCTTAAGCAGAAGCGCCAGTACAGCCAGTATTCCGCCGAGGGCTTCGCTCCCGGTATCGCCCATAAACATGAGGGCGGGCTTCCAGTTAAACACCAGGAATCCAGCCAGGGCTCCTATGAGCCCGAATACAAACACGGCAATCTCCGGGGAGACAGCCAGGGCGATAGCCAGCACGGCTGCGCAGGCTATGCCGGCAAGTCCAGTTGCCAGCCCGTCAAGCCCGTCAGTCAGGTTGACGGAATTGGCAAACCCAGTTATATACACCACTGCGAGCAGGTAGTACCACCCGCCGAGGTCAACTATGCGATGTGAGCCCCAGGGAATGGCTACCTGGGTAGTTCCTTCACTCCCCGTGCGGTAGATCAGCAGAACCGTGATCAGAGATGCGGCAGCCTGGAGCGCCAGTTTGCTTCTTGCCCCCAGTCCTCCGTCCCTGTACCCCGTCAGCTTGAGTAGGTCATCAGCAGCGCCGATGAGCGAGAAAAGCACCGCACAGGTGATGAGCACCAGGATCTCGCCTGAGAGGATGTCGGTCCATATGACGGCAGAAGCCAGTACCGATGCAATAATGGCTGCACCACCCATCGTCGGTGTTCCCACCTTGGACGCATGGCTCGCCGGTCCGTCAGACCTGATCACCTCACCGATGTGATTACGTACACTCAGGTCAATGATCCACTTCCCAATCAGCAGCACCCCCGCAAGTGCGGTGAGGAAACTTCCGCCCGCCCGGAGGTGCATGTCCAGCAGCGCAAGCATCAGCCTACCCTACCTGCTGAAGTGCAGCGGTCAGCCGTTCCATCTCCATGGTCCGGGAGCCCTTGACCAGCGCCAGATCCCCGCGCTTCACAAAGGCGCGGATTTGGATCTGGAGTTCATCGCAGTCCTCGGAGAGTACCAGAGTACTCGTGCTGCATCGGTTCTTTACCTCACGGTAGGCAGCCTCCATCTCGCTTCCAAGCAAGAATACCCCTGCTGGATTGAGCTTGGCGATCCACCTGCCCAGAAGCCGGTGCATGGCGAGGGTCCGCTCTCCCAGTTCCTTCATGGATCCGAGGATCAGGGCTACCTGTCCCCTGCTCCACTTCAGGGAGCTCAGATACCTGAGCATGGAATGCATGGACTCGGCATTGGCATTGTAGCAGTCCTCAATGATCGTCACCGGGCCCTCTATGACCCGTCCGCGGCCGAAGAGCGCCTTGACATTCTCTATTCCCCGTTTTACGGAATCTCGAGGTACCCCGAGGTCTTCCGCCAGGGCAATCGCACCATAGGCATTTACGAGATTATGGTATCCTACCAACGGTAGGTGCACCTGCTCACCCCGGTAGCTGACTGCCCAACCCGAAAGACCACGTGAATGGTACCTCTCGATTCCTGGGGTTTTTGTTTCTCCATAATCCTGGAGCGGGATTCCTCTGATAGTGCCGATGTATGATTTCCATCGGCTGTTTTCATATATGTACCCGAGCCTTGCGCTGCCGGTAAGCACTTTGCTCTTCTCATAGGCAATGCGCTCGCTCGAGCCGAAATTCCCAATATGTGCCGTCCCGATGTTCGTTATAAGACTGATCTCGGGAGCGTAGATGTCCACGAGCTGATCCATCTCCCCGATGTGGTTGATCCCCATCTCGAAGACGCCGAACTCATGCTCATCGTTGACTGAAAACAGCGACAGGGGCAGCCCAATGGTTGAGTTCCGGTTTCCCGGGTTCTTCACCGTGGCTCCCGCCTCTGAGAGGATGGAAGCGATGAGCTCCTTTGTGGTGGTCTTCCCGCAGCTTCCAGTTACCGCGATGCGCTTCATGGAGGGAAAACGGCTGACCCAGTGTTTCCCAAGCAGCTGGAGGGCTCCCAGAGCATCCTCAACCAGGATGACCCGTGATCTCTGTTCCCGATTGAGCTCCCGGTACCAGTGCTCCCGGTCAAGGGTCTTCCGGGAAGCGACAACTGCTCCCGCACCCCGCCTGAATGCTTCGCGTATATACCGGCATCCCCGGGTCCGCTCACCGTCCAGCGCAAAGAAGAGGAAGCCCGGCTTTACCTCTCGGCTGTCTGCGCAAGCGCCGGTGAGGGACTGATGCATCCTCCTGACGGTCCCCTGGGTGCTCATCCGCAGTCCGCGGGTAAGCGTGAGGATTTCATCAGGCGTGTAGAAGGGCTTACTCATCGTCAGCCCCCCTTTCTGCCAGCAGGATGCCCGGCCGCTGCCTTTCGAGGGCCAGATAATCTCCGTGCTCCTGGAATGCAAGCATAACCTGCAGGGTATCAAAATAGGCTTCGATGCGCCGTATCGATCTCTCCGATTCCAATGACAATTGATAGTTCCTGCTGGCCTGGTGGACCGGCAGAAAGAGCAAGAGAGGAATCATGCAGGCAAGGAAGAAGAGCAGAAGTTTTCGGTTTCTGTCGAGTCTTTGCGTGCGGTCCTTCATGATTCCCCTCTTTGTGATATTTTTTCTCCGACCCTGAGCTTAGCGCTTCGGGACGGATGATTGGACCCAATCTCCTCTTCGCTGGGAACCAGCGGCTTTTTTGTCACTAACCGCAGAACTGGCTCATCCCTATAGGCAACATATGCGGCATCCTCTTCAGATAGGCGCCCTGCGTATCCGCGGAAGGTCCGCTTGACGATCCTGTCCTCCAGCGAATGGAAGGATATCACGCCAATGCGTCCTCCTGGAGCCAGGATGCTGACCGCTTCGTGGAGGGCGCGCTGGAGCCTTTGGAGCTCGCTGTTCACCTCAATGCGCAGCGCCTGGAAAGTCCGGGTGGCCGGGTGTATGCGCCCGTGGCGGTACTTCGGAGGAACCGATCCGGCGATCAGGTCCCTGAGCTCATCTGAGCGCATGATGGGTGACTTTCTCCTGCGCTCGCATACCGCCCGAGCGATGCGCCGGGAGTACCGCTCCTCGCCGTACCGGTGGATGACGTCAGCCAGACGATCCTCCCGGTAGGTATTGACCACGTCAGCGGCACTGGTTTCCATATCCTCTGAGAGGCGCATATCCAGGGGCTCATCGGATGAAAAGCTGAACCCCCTGCGGGAGAGGTCGTAATGGAACATCGAAATACCCAGGTCCATAAGGATGACCTGAGGCCTTCCGAGAGTTTCCGGGTAGTTCGCCAGGAAATCATCGAACCAACTGTTGGTGAAGACGCACCGTCCGGAGAAACGCTGGAGCCTGGCTTGTGCTGATTCAAGTATATGCGAATCCCGGTCCACACCGACCAAGGTGATCTCCGGGTAGGTATGCAGGAAGGCTTCGCTATGTCCGCCTTCACCAATCGTGCAGTCTACAACTACCCCGTCATTTGTGACGGGTACCAGATGAGTCAGTACCTCCTGCTTCATCACTGTGTAGTGGACTGCTACCATATGTTCCATCCTTACGGGGCACGCACATGTCTCAGGTCTTTGCCAATAGCCTCCGAAGCTTCCAGGAACTCCCGGTCGCTCTTTTCTATATATCGCTGGTACTCCTCGAGGTTCCAGAGCTCAAGCCGGTTCTGGATACCCAGGAGCATTACTTCACTGCGAATTTCCAGATCTGCGGCATCCCTCAGGGATGACGGGATGGTCACCCTGCCCGACTTAATCAGACATTCCTGGGCAGGAGCGATAATCCTCCGCTGGAGCAGTCGGGACTGGTTATCGAACATAGACCAGGGGTTTCCCATTATCCGCTCGGAGAGTTCCTTCCAGGTCTTCTCAATAAGCAGCCACAGGCATCTTTCCACCCCCCGGGTGATGATCAGCGTCCCCTCGGGGACCGAGTCCTTCATACGAGCGGGGATAAGAATGCGGCCTTTGTCGTCTATGGATACCTTAAATTCTCCCCCTAACATCATACCAGGCACTTCCTTCCATCAATTTCCACAATGCTCCACTTTTACTCCACTTTCATACACTTTAGATACTATCTTTTCCACGCCAGGTGTCAAGCAACAAAGCTGACTAAAATATGATGTATTTATACCGAAGCATACAAAACAGTTAACACATGTTTGCTTTTACGCAAAATTATGCTTTTCGAAGCCCGGCGGCCTCACAAAACATGCAATGGGGACATACCATGGCAGATTGCGTGCGCATCCTCTGCACAGAAGAGGACAGGCAGATGCCGAGAATAGATCATGCGCATAGCTGGGGATGCCCCTTAGTGCCGGGGCCGCAGCTTCACCGTTCAGTATGCCCTGGCGTCTGGAGAGCTGTGTGAAGAAATGAATTCTCTGGATATGTACAGATGAGTTGCCCGGTCATGTGCTCCGGAGATGGTGAGATGTGAACTGAATTCCGTCTCATAAAGCACACTCATGAGGTAAAGAAATTCTTTCGGATTGCAAGAGAAGTCAATCAGTTAGTATTATGCTTCTTGTGCCGTGAGAATACCTGGTAGTCGATATCGGGGAATATGGTGTACTTTTTTTCAGTCCTGGTAAGCCATTCGGTGTCAACGGTGTTCCTGCAGAGGTTGTCGTAGACCACGTTGAAATTGTGGATGTGCTCACGAATCCGTCGTTCTGCGTAGTTCATCTTCGGGCTGTTGCTCATGATAAACGGCCAGTCTGAAGCCATCAGCAGCAGCACTTCCCTCGCAGCATGGTTGAGGAACCGCTTTTTCAGGGACTCCTGCTCGGGGAACCGGTCAACAAGCTCGATAATCCGCTCAATGCTCTTGTGGATATGACGGTAGATCCAGTCGTTTGCTCCGTCAAGCCACACCGAAGCATATCCGTTGTTCCCCCAGCTTGATGTGGCTATCTGCTGCTCCTGGTTATCTGGGTATCTTTCAAGGTACTCATGAGGGGTGATGAGACCCAGGGACTGATGACCGGCAATCCCCCTGATAACAAGCTCAAGCCATTCAACACCCTCAAACCACCAGTGGCCGAAAAGTTCCGCGTCAAAGGGAATGACGAAGTACGGCTCGCGGTCCAGCAGCGGACCTACCCGCTCTGCTGAGCGTTCGATGGTGTAGATGAAATTCTGCACATGCTCCCGGACGCGCTTCTTTGCCGCCTCCGGGTCATAGAGGCGCTTTTCACTGTTCTTCCCGGTTATGGCATAGTATTTAAATCCGGTAAACGAACGCACATCAGGCTCATGCACATACTCCCGAATATAATTCATATCGAGATCGTACCCGATGTCCCGGTAGAAGTCCCGGTACACATAGTCCGCAGGATACCCGTCCTCCTCGGACCACACCGCCTGGGAAAGTTCGTAGCACCGTGCAAAGGCATGGACCCCGTTGCTGCACTTAACGGGAGCAAACACGCCCCGCTGTGCGGGTTCGCTGCCGAGCATCACTCCATGGGAAGCAGTAAAGAAGTATCCCAGGTCATTGACTTTCAGCATCCGTTCAACTCCGGGGTAGTATCCGCATTCCGGCAGCCACAGCCCTCCGGGCTTCCGCCTGAAGTGGTTTACATGGGTCATCATAGCCAGTTCAATCTGCGCCTGGACTGCCTCGGGATACTCCTGATAGAGCGGAAGGTACGCATGGGTAGCCGCTGTGGTGATCAGGGTAACGTATCCTTCATTCTCCAGGTCCCGGAATGCCTTGATCAGATTCTGGCGGTATACTTCATTGTATTCGTAGAGCACCTGCTCAAAATAGACCATGTACAGCTTGGCCAGCTTGTTCAGTTCCGGATCACCCTTGGTGCGCTCCATCTCCTTCATACCCAGCTCAATGGTCCGCTTCAGGTGTGCTTCGTACCGTTTTTTCAGCAGCTGATCAGCAAACATGGTGACCAGCGTAGGCGAAAGCGATATGGTCAGTGAAAAGGGAACCTCGTCACGCTTGAGGCGGTTGAGCATGCGCAGCAGAGGAACATAGGTTTCTGTTATCGCTTCAAAGAACCAGTTCTCTTCAAGAAATTTCGGGTACTCCGGATGCCTTACAAAGGGCAGATGTGCATGAAGCACCAGTCCGATATTGCCTGAAACCATGTATACGCTCCCCTACTTCTGCTCAAGCTGAGATAGTACGGACCGCACGAGAATGCTGTCCACTTCATGCCCGTTCGCATCGGATGTTCCCAGCTTGAAGAGCTCAAGATGGCGCTTATCCCGCTTGAGCTCTTCAACACGTTCGGTCCAGTATCCCAAGGGGCTGTAGACCTGGTTTGAGCTGCAGAGGATCTCCTGCCATTCGCCTTCCTCAGCCAGCAGGCTGACAGTATACCAGCATCCTGTATGGTTGAGATTAATGTACCAGCTATTATCATGCTCCCTGACGGAGATGTCAAAGTACTCCCTGCATTGGGAGAGCGGGAGGCGGGGCTGCGAAAACTCATAGGCCCTGAGCTTCAGCTGCAGGTCGGGATGCACTTCCCTGACAATCTCCAGCTCCTTCTGGTT
>SKXS01000081.1 GCA_007128345.1 Spirochaetia bacterium | reverse complement strand
GCACCTGCAGCAGCGCTATGTGGAGAGTATCTGGAACTGTCGGCAGACGGGAGCACGCTAGAGCGGGAGGGACTTCAGGACACGCATATCATTATCCAGGAGGACTATCCCGGCCCGGTATCCCGGAGCCAGAGCACCAAGCTTGTGACTGAGCCTCAAAAGTGCATAGGGATTGGTGCTGGCAGCCCGCATGATATCGCACACATCAGCACCGGTTACCTGGCGGTAGTGCATAATGCTTTCGGTCAGCAGAGACGATGATCCGACCAGGGTATCTCCCGCCGTTCGATAGACCCCCGCTCCTTCCGGATTCCGGTATACCCGCTCTCCGTAATATGCATAAGAATCTCCAGCTGGTTGCCCAAGTCCTGCAGATAGTAGGGCATCTGAGATCAGCACCAGTCGATCCCTGCGGCCGTGCCGGTGGACGAACTGCAGCATGCGGTCATGCACGTGTGTCCCGTCAGCGTTCAGTTCATAATAGCAAGGTTCAAGAAACGGGAGCAGTGAGAGCCCCGGCTCCTTATGTGATATGGCCGACGATGCGTTGAACAGGTGGGTCACGGTTACTGGTGTGCGAGGCGAATGCTGTTCAATGTAGTGCATAAGTTCCCTGCCCTGATCGAAGGAAGCTTTCGTATGCCCCAGCGCGGGTATCACCCCTGCATCCAGGAGGATATCAACGATTGGCTTGATGCCTGGAAGTTCGGGAGCGATGGTCATCATGCGTATATGCCCTCTCCCCCAGTCCAGCACCTGTTTGAGATGATCAGTATCCGCGGGATGCACCCTGCAGGACTCGATGCCCCCACGCTTAGAGGTGGAGACGAAGGGGCCTTCAAGATATATGCCCGGTACTGCATCACGATCATGGTGTCCGTCAAGGATGGAAGCGAGGGAACGAAGAGCCTGCTCATCACATTGGAGCGTGGGAAGAAACGTGAGTACCCCTTTTTCGGCGAGGAATTCCTGAGCCTGGGCAAACTCATCAGCATTGACGGCGTCAAACCCCCAGGATGCACATCCATGGATATGCATGTCACAGAATCCTGGGGCGATGTAAGCCCCCTGTGCGTCGATCTGCAGATACGAATCATGCCCTGTGATGTGATCCATGACATCGGTGATAATCCCGTTTTCGACAATCACGGTGCCCCCGGTAAGTATGCCTTCTGGAGTAACGATCTTTCCGTTTGTTATCATGTATGATGAAGCCATTGGTATACCTCGCTTGCAGTACCTGCAAGTATAGCATACATCCATCTAGCAGGTGCGATGCGCGGCAAGGTCTGTATCCTACTTGCAGTATGCCGCGTAAGGTATTATCATTGTGGGATTACGGAATTATGAGTGTAAAAAATAGTAGGGGGAACAGCTGGTGCGCAAGCGTGTGGCAGTAATACACGGACCAAATCTCAATATGCTGGGTAAGCGGGAGATCGGCATATACGGCGGAAAGTCCATGGAGGACATCAACAACGATCTCTACGCTGAGGCTAAGAAGCTGGGCATTGAGCTTGAATGTTACCAGTCCAACGTTGAAGGCGAGATAGTCACGTTCATCCAGCAGTGCCGCGGCAGAGCAGACGGAATTGTCCTGAATGCTGGCGCCTACACGCATTACTCGATAGCCCTGCGGGACGCCATCAGCGCAGCGGAGGTTCCCACCGTGGAAGTGCATATCTCCAATGTATACAAGCGGGAGTCCTTCAGGCATGTGTCCGTGCTGGCCCCGGTGTGCATAGGGCAGATATGCGGATTCGGCCCCTACAGCTATATCCTTGGGCTGCATGCTGTCTTAGAGCACAAGGTGAATCCCTGAACTGCATAGCTGCAGACCGGGGTATACCATGGAGAGCGTGGGGTTGAAAAAGAAAACGTTCATGGTGATAGCAGGGGCGAATACGACCCTGCTCGCAGCAGAGAGGTCCTCGCTGGCAGATATCCGCAGCAGTCTTGAGCGTAAGGCCGCCGAATGTGGTATTGCCGTTGACTGCAGAGAGTTCACCCGTGAAGGGGATATGGTAATATCGCTGCAGGAAGCCGCAGGGACCTGTGACGGGATCATAATCAACGCAGGTGAGCCCGCATACTTCAGTGATGCCCTGAGAAGCGCTATCGATGCCTTACGTATTCCCAGTGTAGAAGTCTGTACAGCACATATGCATAACCTGGAGGAGTCCCGGCACGCTTCGGTGATATCCCCTGTATGCGTGGGAGTGATATCCGGATTCGGGACATACAGCTACCTGCTGGCCTTGGATGCACTGGTGCACCTGCAGGATGGAACAGGCTAAAGCAGCAGCAATAAATGCGTGACGGGCCTCAGTATTCCCTGGGCTGAACCCTTCCCGGCAGGAAAATCGATATCTTGTTTGCATACCCCTTACCCGCGATCTTTATTAGCCGTCTTGCTGCCGGTTTCGCTCCAGTGTGTGCTTGCATGAACCAGAAAGGTTTTGTGTGCTTTGCTCGTGCTGACAGCAGTGCTTGAAGCGGTGACAGCCTATGTCAATGAATTGCGGCAATGCGCTCGTACAGGTCGTCAGAACCGAAGTTGCCGGACTTCATCACCACCAGCTGGTTTGAATTATTCAGGGGAAAACAGATGGGAACTCCCGGCGATAGAGGAGGGCCTGTCTCAAATGCATGGAGTTCTGCAGCGGCGCATACCGCTCCGGAGGTCTCTCCGCCGGAGAGCACCAGTCTGCCGGGAGGTATGGTGCTGCATACGACGGAAGCACAAAGAGCCAGTGAGCGGGTTATGGCCTCGCCTGCCTCCAGGGTGCTGATGCCGAGCGCATCCGCTTCCCTGTGTACTGCGGCCACACCTGAAGCATCACTGGTGGTACAGAGGATTACCTTGCTTCCCTGTGCCATATGACGGGATATGCGGTTCCCATGGTAAGCCGGGTCCCAATCCTCCCGGAGGATGTCCATGGGGTTTGCGGGATATATGTGGAATCCTGACTGCTCTGCGTAGGCGATTTGCCGGAGGGAGGCAGGAGAACAGCTGCCCGAGACAACAAGCATTGACGCAGGCATATGCCGCAGCCGTATGTTCCATTCATCGGGATGAATCGACGCATTCATACGCTTTGCTATGGCTGAAGTAATGCCCGAGCCCCCTGTTATTACTTTCCAGGATGCTGTTGCCCCGGCAATGACATCAATGTCATGGTCAGTTTCGGCATCAGTGACTATACACGCTATTCCTTCAGCGGCAAGCTGCTGCAGATACTCCCCTGCTGCAGAGATGCCCCTTCTAATCTGCTTCAGCGGGAGGAGGCCGATCTTTCGGGCTGTCTGGTATCCGAGCCACCTGAGCAGGTTCGCATCAGTCATGGGGTTTATGGGATGGTCCTTCATGGGCGACTGCGACAACAGCACACCATTGACGTAATGCATCCCGTCTCTTGTGGTTCTGCCGTTCACCGGCAGTGCCGGGCATACTATGGTACTCTCTGCACCGCAGGCATCCAGGGCGGCATCAATCATCTGACCGATATTACCTTCACGGGTAGAATCAAAGGTTGAACAGTATTTGATCTGCACTTTGCTGAACGCATGGCGATTGAGGAAAACCGCCGCTTCCCGGGTACGTGCATGGGCTTCCTGTGGGTCAATGGAACGTGTCCGGGTGCCGATAACCAGCGCGCTATAGGATGAGAGCACATCATCAGGTAATGAAGGAATTGATGTGCACAGCAGCGTTCTCACTCCCTGTTCAGAGAGCATGCCTGCTGCATCTGAAGCACCGGTATTATCGTCAGCTATAATTCCTAATCTCATGGCCGCTGTTCCTTCTGTTTCTAAGAACGTTCCTGCCTTTCATGCATACACCCGTGAACTACAGCAGCATCGCAGAATCTCCCAGGATCTGCTGTATCCCTGCAAAACAGTGATGCATGAAGACAGCATATCAAGGTTCATAATTCACTGCAATCATCATATAAGTGATGCCTGCCAGTATAGCTTCTTTTGTGTACATGTCCGCAGCTTGAAGTGCCGGCAGCGACTCACCGGATTGCAGAATCATGCTGTCTTTCGTATGATGCAGCATCTGCTGACCCTGTTCTGCAGAGGAGGTGAAATATGGCATGCACAGTCCGCTGGTTTCAGGGAGAAGATGATTACTGGCGTATGAGGGAGTTTCTCAGGCGTGTATATCTTGCCAATGGGTACAAGCAGCTGTCCTGGCACGTTGCACGGTTTGACTACGCACGGTGGCACTGCTGTCTTAACTGTGCGGGAGTTGGACTTGATGAAGTGGCACGCATATGGGAGGAGGGGGGGAACATAGTTTCATTCTTTATGCCCGACGGCGGAAGGGGAGAAGCGCACTTCATGATTGATCCGCAGGAGAAGTCCAGCGGGCTTGAACAAGAGATGCTCCAGGAGGCCGAAGCACATCTGCCGGAAACTGGTGAACGGGGAGAAAAGCGCCTGACTGTCTGGGCCCATGATACAGATGCCGGGAGGATATCATTGCTGCAGCGGCGGGGGTACATCAGGCAGGAATGGGGAGAATGGCAGTGGCGGACTTCCCTTGATCGAGCACTTCCTGAGGTGAGATGCGAGACCGGCTATGTGATCAGGTCCCTGGGAGAGGGGCTTGAACTGCTCGAACGATGCTGGGCTTCAGGACTGGTGTTCCATGACGGTGACATCACAGTCGCTGCTGATAATCGGGAAGACCCCGGCTGGTACCGGAACATCCAGCGGGCTCCGCTGTATCGCCGGGACCTGGACCTGGTTGCCGAAGCTCCTGACGGATCAATAGCTGGTTTCTGTACTGCCTGGTTTGATGATGTACATCAAAGTGCATACATCGAGCCTGTGGGAACCGTACCCAGGCATCAGAAGAAAGGCCTGGCAGCGGCGCTTATGGCTGAAGCACTGCGTAGGCTGAAACATATGGGAGCTGTCCATGCATGCGTCGGCGGTTACACGCCTGCAGCAAATAAGCTCTACCAGAGCATGATGGGTGAAACCTATGACCTCTATCGGCCATGGGTGAGAAGCTGGCAGCATGCATAACATCCGCTCAACTGGTCAGTTTACTTGATAGTAAGGTAAACCGTATTGGTAATGCTCTGTCCCTCTCCAAAATGTGATGTTCCCGTGAGGGTGCTGACAGTTCCCCTGGCAAGGGGAGGAAGGTCGAAATACTCAACAACATGCCATCCGTCGCGTTTCATGAATCCGAGTTCATCTACTCCGATATCTCTCCCGGCGACGGCTTCATCGTCCAGCATGAGGGTGAAGCTGGTGGTATTCTTGAGATCCTCAGCTTCTTCTTTAGTAAGCTTCTCTCCGTGAATGCCCCGGCTCATTACGATGGTATAGCCGCCGCTTTTGTAGATCAGGGTATGTGATTCTTCCGCCCCGTCTTCAGGGGCTATGAGCGAATAGTAGTAGAGATCGCCGGAAACAAAGTGTCCCAGCATGCATCCTCCTGCTGCCACCACAGTTGCCAGCAGAATGCCTGTAATAATCCTGTACCGCATGGACATGTTCTCCCTCCTGTTAATCCACGATGCAGCGGATGCATCTGGTTGTATACAAGGGTAACCAACTTGGCAGCATGATAATTACATGGGGGTTTTCATTTTTTTGCAGGATTGCGTCTGTATTCCTTAACCGCTGTACACGGCAGGTGCATTCTTGATAGGATAGATCTGAGTAATTCATCGGAGGTTTTCCATGCACCAGAGCCTTGATATCCCAGGCATACATCGGCTGCTCATCCGAGCGGGTAAGGAGATACTCAGCATATATGAGACATCTTTTGCGGTTTCGTACAAAGAGGACAGCTCCCCCGTCACCCTAGCAGACAGGATATCTGACCGCATGATCCGTCAGGAACTGCAGGAGAGCTTCCCTGTTATTTCGGAGGAGTCCGTTCATGAGGCGTATGAAAAGCGGAAGAACTGGGATCATTACTGGCTCGTAGATCCCCTAGACGGCACCAAGGAGTTCATCAGGAGAAACGGTGAGTTCTCCATCAACATCGCCTTTATGGAAGGAGACACTCCCCGAGCCGGTTTTGTGTATGCTCCTGTCCTGGATGAATTGTTCTGGGGAGTTATCGGTGAGGGGGCTTGGAAGCTTGCACAGGCTTCAGCCGGCCTTGAGAGACAGCCGATGACGCTTACTTCTGACGGCAAGCTGCATGATCCCCTGCGGGTTATTACGAGCAGGAGCCATATGACCCCTGAAACTGAAGCATATATCGAAAGACTGCAGGAGCGGTATGGTGCGGTAACGCGGATAGCGAGCGGAAGCGGGCTGAAGCTCTGCAGGGTTGCCGAAGGCACTGCTGATGTATATCCCCGGTTCTCCAGGACCATGGAGTGGGACTTTGCGGCCGGAGAGGCCATCTGCAGATCATGCGGCTGTTTCGTGGTGAATGCGCAGACAAGAAAACCGCTTACATACAACAAGGAAGATCTCCATAATCCATGGGTTCTTGCAGGGAGGGATGAACGCCTGCTTGATGTTCCCATAGTGAGGTAATGCACACAGGCTGATGCCGCTGAAGTTGTCAGTAATTACGTTGCTGAGAGAAGATCATTCCTTGTATTTATGGGACATCTCCCATATCGAAAAGGCCTCCAGAATATTATTCCAAAGTAGAATATAGAATATCTTCTTAATGAGTCGGGCTGCCGTCGAATAAGGAATCCCGAGAAGCTGTCCCTGCCGGATTACCCTGTAAAATAATCGGAGAAACAATCGTGATGCACCAGTATAATTAAAGAAGAATCTCCGGAACATCATGATCTGCTTGTCAATCCAGTCCATTATCTGGTGACAGGGAAATCACTGATACATACAGCGCACCAAGGCATGAATATAAGAGTATTCTCAGGCTCTCTCCCTTATTGCCGGATGAACTGCATCGTATAAACCAACCCGATAGATAGCTTATCCCTAGAGTAGGGGATTCATGTAATCATATGGGTTACCAGGTACTGCCAGGGGAAATACACTAATTACCAAGTATTACATTGTGTACTGTGTATACGCATGGTACTATATCTATTATTGATATGGAGGTTGGGATATGAAAAAGATTGCTTTGCTAGGACTATTAGCATTGGTTGCCATGGGAGCGTGGTCCTTTAATGCCATAGGCATAACATCTCTGGAACGTGATGCCAGCTTCGGGATATTCAATAACCAGATTGATGATGCCGTCAGGGTTGGTCCTGGATTTCTTGAACTGGACCAGCTCTACCTGTTCGGGGGATTGGCTAACCTTGATCAGGTGACCAATACAGGAACTGCCAGCAGTCCGATACATCTGGGCGTATTCTACCCGGGCGATACCCCATGGTCATTTTTCACACGAATCCAGAAGACTGATCCGACGGGACTTCAGGCCAATACGAACCTGGATTCCTTCAACTATGCCACCGAGATAAATGATGAAGTATATGAGTGGATTGAAGAGAATGAAGAGACCAAGTATGCAGGCAGGCTTGCGAACTCGATCAACAACAGGTTTTTGTTCAACACGCTGTATGACGGCATGGTGGTCGGGGGAGCGCT
>SKXS01000013.1 GCA_007128345.1 Spirochaetia bacterium | reverse complement strand
TTTGCATAGGGCTAACCATTGGAGATTTATCTAATGTACAGCGAATGTGTGTATCATACATTATAGGGATACTATTATAACACATCCAGCATGTTAAGCATCTTCTTTATTCTAATACAAAGAACTTTCTGAATTCTTCTTTACCGAAAACTGCATATGATGATTTCTTTTCGAATGATCCAAAACCCATACATCAGTTGTGCAATAAGCATTTCCTCACTCACTATAGATGCGCAGGCATCAATACTGCCTTGCTTCTTATGCCGTAGGAAGTTCCGCATATCGGTAGATCCATGCAGTCACTAAATCACCAAGTAATCCTAGTGGATAAAAAAGAACAGGTGAATAATTCCGTAAGCAATGGCCACTGTGCATATCATGATTAAGAGCACCGGGAATAGTACCTGGATTGCTGCAATAATCCATACCAGGGTATCTGATCGGTTTTTTTCTTTCTTCTTCCTGAATATATTCATGCTAACTGCATCAAGTAATGGGATGTACAAGATGACAGGCAACCTCCGTGCCGCTTTCGGCGCGCATAAGTTCCGGGGTTACCGAACGACATACATCCATCAGATAGGGACAGCGGGTATGGAAGGGACATCCTGCAGGGGGATTGGCCGGACTGGGCACATCGCCCTTGAGGATAATCCGCTTCTTTTTTATAGAGGGGTCACTCACCGGTATAGCAGAAAGCAGAGCCTGGCTGTAGGGATGCAGAGGCTCTTTGTAAAACTGACGCTTTGGCGCTAGTTCCACCAGCTTGCCCAGGTACATTACCCCTACCCGATCTGCCATGTGTCGGACTACACTCAAATCATGGCTGATAAACAGATAGGTGAGATCGTAGGCGTCCTGCAGATCTTCAAGCAGATTAATAATCTGGCTCTGTATGCTCACATCCAGTGCAGAAATGGGTTCATCCGCCACGATAAACTGCGGATCAAGTGCAAGGGCACGAGCTATAACCACACGCTGCCGCTGTCCGCCGGAAAACTCATGGGGATATCTCCAGCTGTGATATGCTTCCAGCCCGCAACGCACCAGCACTTCCTCCACCCTTTCCCTGATCTCTTTTCCCGCAGCAATCCTATGTACTTTCAGTATTTCTCCTATGGAAGCTCCTACAGTCATTCTGGGATTCAGGGCACTGTAGGGATCCTGGAATACAATCTGCATGGATTTACGCAGTTTTCTCATTCTCTCCCTCGAAGCCCCCAGTACATCTTCGCCGTTGTACTGCACGTCACCGCTGGTGGCATCATAGAGCCTGAGAATGGTTCTTCCTGTGGTGCTTTTACCGCAGCCGCTTTCTCCTACCAGTGCAAATGTCTCCCCTGGCTTGATGGAGAAGCTGACTCCGTCCACAGCCTTCACGTATCCGCTGATACGGCTGAGTACACCGGTCCGTATGGGAAAGTATTTCTTCAAATCGGTAACTACAAGGATATCAGCTGCTGCTGCAGTTGTCATGCCTGAACCTCCCCTGGACTGCTGGTCTGATTGTAAAGCCAGCATTTCACTTCATGATCACCCTGTGCTACCTCTTTTCCCTGAGGCATTTGATGCATGCATATATCCATTACATGGCTGCAGCGGGGATGGAAGGGGCATCCAGAGGGCATCTGAAGCGGATTTGGTACGCTCCCAGGAATAAAGGGAAGCCTGGTCCTGTCTTCACTGTCAGAGATGTCCTTATCAGTGCTGGGTCGAGACCCGATCAGTCCCTTAGTATAGGGATGAAATGGATTATGGAATAGGCTTTGTACGGTCGCTTGCTCCACTAGCTTTCCAGCATACATGACTACCACTCGGTCAGCCATTTCCGCTATGACACTCAGATCATGGGTTATGAAAAGAATTGACATGCCGATACGATCCTGCAGCTCCTTCATAAGCTCCAGAATCTGTGCCTGGATGGTTACATCCAGAGCTGTAGTCGGCTCGTCGGCTATCAGCAGCCTAGGATTGCAGCTCAATGCCATGGCAATCATGACCCGCTGTCTCATTCCACCGGAGAACTGGTGAGGATACTCCGTAAGTATTTCGTCTGCCCTTGGAATTCCTACCAGTTTGAGCATCTCCACGGCCCGCTTCTGGGCAGCCCTGAGGTCAAGCTGCTGATGGAGCTGAATGGTCTCAAGCAGCTGATTGCCGATGGTATATACCGGATTGAGACTGGTCATGGGCTCCTGGAATATCATGGCAATCTTATTTCCCCTGATCTTCCGTATCTTTTCGCTGCTGTAGGAAAGCAGGTTCTCCCCGTCAAATATGATTTCCCCACCCTCAATGACTGCAGGAGGAACGGGAAGCAACTGAAGTATACTTAAGGATACTGCGGTTTTTCCGCATCCGCTTTCCCCTACCAGCCCTACAACTTCGCCGGGGCCTATGGAAAAGGATACGCTGTCTACAGCGCGTACGGTCCCATCTTCTGTCTTGAAGCTGGTCTGCAGATTCTTTATCTCAAGTAAGCTCTTCATGCTGTACCTTTCTATCGAGTTTTTGGATCCAGTGCATCACGTAGCCCATCACCAACTAAATTAAATCCCAGTACCATAAAAAGTATCGCCAGACCCGGATACGTGGTCAGATGGTGTGCGGTTCGAATGTACGCCCTTCCATTGCTGAGAATAGCCCCCCATTCCGGTGTCGGGGCCTGCGCGCCTAACCCGAGGAACCCTAATCCAGCTGCCCAAAGAATCGATGTAGCGATTTGGAAGGTACTCTGCACAATTATCGGCGCCAGACAGTTTGGGATGATCTGGCGGAAAATAATCCGGATATCACCAAGCCCCGCTGCATGGGCGGCATCCACATAACTCTGCTCCTTTATGGCAAGCACCGATCCACGCACTAAGCGGGCATATATGGGTACACTTGCGATTCCTGTGGCAATCATGACATTCTCTACACCTACCCCAAGCACGGTGACAATCACGATTGCCAGGAGAATACCGGGAAAGGCTATCATTATGTCAATGAAACGCTGCGTAAAGATATCCAGCTTTCCCCCAAAATAACCGCTGACCGCGCCGATGGGCACACCAAATGTTAACCCTATGATCACTGAAATAATACCGATGTTCAGAGATATCCTTCCGCCGTAGAGCATCCTGCTGAAGAGGTCACGTCCAAGTTCATCAGTACCTAGAATATGTTCCCTGGTTGGCGGCTGCAGTCTATTTCCAAGCTCAGTCCTCAACGGATCGTGGGTTGCAAATACCGGTGCAAAGAGTGAAGCCAAGATGAATACACCAATGATGACCAGACCCGCTACGGCAGCACGATTTTTAATCAGATGCCTCGTTACTTCTTTAAATTCGCTAGTCTTTTTCCGCGGCATAAGTGAAGCTGCTTTTATATCTGTTGCTTGCATGGCTAACCTCCGCTGCCGCTCTGGTAGTGTATTCTCGGATCAAGGAATGCGTAGATGATATCTACAGTGAGGTTGATGAGCACAAAGAGCAAGGCCAGCATCATCACCGTTCCTTGCACCACCGGGTAGTCCCGCCGCAGGATTGCATCCACCAGCAGCCTACCTACGCCAGGCCAGGCAAATACAGTTTCGGTCAGCACAGCCCCTCCGAGAAGGATTCCGAACTGGAGTCCAAGAACGGTAACTACAGGAATCAATGCATTCTTCAGTGCATGCTTGTAAACCACCAACCGCTCATTCAGACCTTTGGAACGGGCAGTAGTAATAAAGTCCTGCCTGAGCACATCAAGCATGCTTGACCGGGTAATTCGCGCCATCAGTGCGGCACTGGCAGTGCCAAGAGTAATACTGGGCAGTATCAAGTGACGTATGGTACCGGAACCCGTGGCAGGCAGCAGCCCGAGTCTGACCGAAAACAGCAGCTGAAGCATCAGGGCCATCCAGAATACCGGAGCTGCCACACCCACAAGGGCAACAAACATACTAGCATTGTCAAATATTGAATTCCGCTTGGTTGCGGACACAATGCCCGCAGAAACCCCAATTGCAGTGGCAATCATAAGAGATATCGTGGCAAGAAGCAGCGTGCGGGGAAACCGTTCTCCAATCTCCCTGGTTACAGGACGCCCGCTGAATATTGAATTACCTAAATCTCCTCGAACCATACCGGATATGAATCTTCCGTATTGGATATACATTGGCTGATCTAGCGCGTAGCGGACTCGCACCTGTTCAATGAACTCAGGTGTGGCATTTACCCCAGCAATAGCCCTGGCAGGATCACCGGGGATAAAGCGGATAATTGAAAATACGATAATTGACACACCCAAAACCACTGGAATGGTCAGCAGCAGTCTTCGTGCAATATATTGATACAATCCAATCTCTCCTGTATTCAGCAACGCCCCGTCCATACATAACCTGCAGGGACGGAGGTATTACAGCCAGTTATTAACCGACAGCAGCCCTGCCTCTATCAGCAGGGCTGCCGTCATACATAATACATAGGTAAATCTTAGCGGAAAGATGCATCCCATGCGCTGAGATTTTCAAGCGGATGGTGAATCAGTCCCTCAACATGGGTTCGAACTGCATTAATCTGGGCAGCATTATAGAGGAAAATCCATGGCGCATCATTCCAGATCAGTTCAACTGCTTCAGCATACAAGGGCCTGCGCACGCTGGGATTTGTTTCAATCCGTGCAGCATCAAGAATTTCATCTACTCGTTCGTTGGAGTAGAATCCCCGGTTGTTGCCGTTCGGATTCCACTGCCGGGTATGCAGAAGAGCATAGAGGCCGTAGTCTGCATCCAGGGTTACTGTACCCCAGCCGAGCATAAACATATCATATTCAGCCTGATCAGGAGGTTGGGCAGTGAACTGCAGATAGCTAGACCACTCTCTTGTTTCGAGCCTGGCATTTACACCTACATCAGCAAGCATAGCCTGCACTGCCTGTGCAACGGTTGCATCCAAAGGATACCGGCCTGTAGGATGGTGCAGGGTCATGCTGAATCCGTCAGGAAATCCTGCTTCAGCGAGAAGCTGCCGTGCCCGGTCAGGATCGTACGGATACGGTCCAACAGAAGTATGCCCGAAAACTGCATCGGGTATAGGTGCATCAGCAACAAATCCGCTTCCTTGGAAAATAGAATCCACAATAGCCTGCTTGTCAATTGCATAGTTCAGTGCCTTGCGGACACGCACGTCAGTAAAGGGCTCCCTGATATTATTGAAGCTTACATAAATAGTACGTACGCTGGTCTGGAATACTACATCAATATTGGGATCTGCCTGCAGCCGGGCTACATCCTGAGGCGGCACTGCCATAATCGCATCAGCCTCACCAGTCTCAAGAGCTACGATACGGGCTGATTCCTCAGGAATAAAATTAAACACCAAGTTGGGAATCTGAGGAGTCGGACCCCAGTAGTTCTCATTGACACTCAGACGGATGCTGTCGCCGCGACGCCACTGTTCCATGACGTATGGTCCTGTTCCAATGGGATTTTCAAATGTTGCTTCGGGAGCAATCCCGCGGATCTGGTTGGGACTGACAATACCAATAAAGCTATGGGACAGGTGCGAAAGAATTGGAGCAAAGGGCTGACGAAGAGTCAGCTGCACGGTATACTCACCCACCGTCTGGATATCCTGCACACTTCCCAGCAGGAATGCATAGGCAGCACCTACTTGAGGATTCACAAACCGGGCGAGATTCATCTGTACAGCTTCTGCGTTCAGCGGTGCACCATCATGGAAGGTCACTCCCTGACGGATCTCAAAGGTCCAAACTGTGCTGTCCTCGTTTGCCTCCCAGCTGGTTGCAAGCATCGGAGTAAGTGTTCCGTCTTCCTCCATATAGATGAGCCGCTCCACCACATGCTCACCGACGGTAGCTGCAGGTGCAGAGGTCATCTTTACCGGGTCCAGTGATTCAGGCTCTGCGCCAATAGCAATGGTCAGTGTATCTCGTTCAACAGCTGTTTCAACCTGACCTCTTGATGCAAGCGGGAAAGCAGCCAATGCCAGCATAAGGACTGCCAGTCCCAATGCGCCAATAATTGATCGTTTTTTCATAGGTCCTCCATATAACAGATAATACATCGTAGCTAATCTTGGGACAGTCATGATATGAAAATGTCCTAAGTCCTAAAAAGAAAACCGGTAGTTCATGTGTAATGAACAAAAACACAAATTGGCACGATGCATCATGCAGCTGCTTATACCCTAAGCAGTTTCCTCAAGTCTCTCAGAGGTGCCTAACTTTGGAAGTATAATAACAAATGATTAATGAGGTCAAGTGATTATAAAGATGCGTAACACTAGCCCTGGCCATTTCTTAAGCAAACCAGAAATTGGTTGCTGCAGGTGCAATCAGATGAGTTGCCCTATCCATCCTGATTAGTACTATCCGCTGAAACATACGGACGTGATTTCCCTTACTTCATATGGATAGGGAAATCATCCAGTACATCTGTTTGAATACACCCTGAAGGAAAGTCCTTACGCCGCTGCCCACTGCATCACTGTCCCGAGCACACCTATAGTGCTGATGTCATCTACTCCCCTGCTTGCGATACGCTGGAGTACACTGGTGCGCCTTAGTGCATCAGAAGATATATGAGTCTGCGGAGATCATTCGGAATTCAACTGACGTCTATAGAGCAGGAAAGAAAAAACCGTCAATATGATGACGATCATCAAAGAGATGATAAACAGGGGAGAACCTGGATCATGCAGACTGGTTCCAACTAATGTGGTGGCTGCCATCGTAGGAAACACGCCCAGTATTCCGCCGATCATATAAGGGATATAGGGTATATTGAGTGAACCGAGAAGGGCATTGGTAATCTCATGGGGAATTTTACCGATGAATTTGACCAGAAAGGAGAGAAAAAAGGCTGATCGGTGGCTGTAATCCTCCAGCCTGCCTATCCGGGGAAATCTCCCACCAAGGCGTTCAACAAACCTTGACCCAGCATGCCGGCCGAAAAAATAGGGGATCTGCATGTTCACCATGATACCGACTGTATTGACAATAAGTGCCCATCCGATTGGATAAAGGCTTCCCACACCGATATACAGTAACGCATACGGCAGGCCGAATGATACTGACTTCAGAAGAAAGAGTCCCATGAACGCCGCAGTAGTGAGCCACAGTCGATTCGAGAATTCCTCGACCAGCATGTTAATGGCGGCGACACCGTTTCTCAAGACAAACACCGTCATCAGCACAACCAGTATCCCGACGGGGATATACCGGAGGGCGGCCAAAAGCGTTTGTGTAAATCTTCTTTCTTTGCTCATATGTTTGTGTATGAGTTTGGCACCTTTTGTCACACCCCGCAATAGCATAGAGGACAAAAGAGAGGATAATGCAGTATTCAAGAACAGCCGCCTGGCTTGCCGCCAATAGAAAGAGATACCTTCTCAGCATGGAGACGGGGTATTGTCCTTAATACCCTTACCAGGCTACTCCACTACGATCGCCTGTCGCTGAGCTTTCAAGGCAAGCTCTATAGCTTTGAATGTTACATCCTGGTTATATGCAGTGTGTGTCCGTTCAAGGCAATCCGTGATGAACTTCCCGAAATAGGGAAACCCTTCCATGCCTGCAGCGATGCAATAGTATTACTTGTGGTCGCCCAGACACACATGAT
>SKXS01000045.1 GCA_007128345.1 Spirochaetia bacterium | reverse complement strand
TTTGGCGAACTGGGGTATTGGAGTATATCAGTCCGAGAATCAACTATTCTTTTTGGATATTTTATATGTATTATTTACGCATTGAGTATGTATTATGAATGTTTATGATTTATTACATTGATTTCTCATACTTCGGCTACTATAATAATGAACAAGAATTCAGCATTTTCTGTGTGAAATAAATCCGGCTTAATCGTGGTTTGCAGTAAGATTGCTGAAAAGCAGCAAGGAGTAACGTGTGACATTTCTTATTATCGACGGATACTCAGAGAAGAGCAGGGCAGGACTTGCGGATGCAGGCATGTCCTATGCATGGCAGCTTTATGCAGCGCTGCTGAAGAAGTACATGCCATATGCGGAATACCAGGTCTTCTTTCCCAGTGATGCGGGAGCTGAATTTCCAGACAAGCATGACCTTGCCCAGTATGACGGTATTATGTGGACGGGAGCGGATCTGTGCATCAATGACACGCATATACCCTCCATAGCTGCACAGATTACACTTGCCCGGCAAGCGTATGAGATCGGTATCCCCAGCTGCGGGAGCTGCTGGGGCATCCAGATGGCAGCGGTTGCCGCCGGGGGTACGGTGATCACCAATCCGAAAGGCCGGGAAATGAACATAGGCCGCAAGATTCATCTCACCGAAGCCGGGAAAACCCATCCCATGATGCAGGGGAAGCCGGCAGTGTACGACGGGTTTGAGAGTCACTATGACATTGTCTCCGAAGTTCCTGAAGGAGGGACGGTTCTCGCCGTAAATTCCTTTTCTGGAGTTCAGGCAATCAGCGTCACCCATAAAAAGGGAACCTTCTGGGGAACCCAGTATCACCCTGAATACAATCTGCATGAAATGGCGAGACTCATTGTGGCAAGGGAGCAGGTCCTCACCGAACAGGGTTTTTTTACCGGCCAGGAAGATATGCAGCTGCTGGTTGACCGTATGGAGCGGCTCCATGCTTCCCCTGATAGGAAAGATCTCGCCTGGCAGCTGGGCATAGAATCCGACATCCTAGATCCTGCAGTCCGGGAACAGGAATATGCCAACTGGATATACCACCTGGTCATCCCGAACTACCAAGCACATAAGTAAAGGAGTAATCCTATGCATCCCATTACAAGATTTTCATTTCCCACAACGATCATATACGGACCAGGAGCGCTGGGTGAACTGCCCGGTGCGCTTCAGGAACTGTCTGTCCGTAAACCTCTGGTGGTAACCGATGCAGGGTTTGCCGGCACCGGGACATACCAAATGTTCATAGAGGTGCTGGACAATGCGGCAATTCCCTACGCCCAGTATGCGGGGGTCCAGCCAAATCCTCAGGACAAGGATGTGAAGGAAGCTGCCTACGCCTATAAGGAATCCACATGTGACTGCATCATTGGTATCGGCGGAGGGAGCCCCATGGATACCGCTAAAGCTGTGGCTGTGCTCTCGGCAATGGGGGGAAGCATCGGAGACTATGATATCCAGGAGGGTGGAGGAAGCCGCATAACCAGCGAGCTTCCCCCGGTGATCGCCATTCCGACGACAGCGGGTACGGGGTCAGAGGTAGGCAAGTGCGCAGTCATTACCTCTTCTTCTCAGGGCAGAAAATTCATGGTCTGCCATCCCGGGATGCTGCCGAAGCGGGCAATCCTTGATCCGCAGCTGACGGTCAGCCTGCCGGCTCATCTGACTGCCGCCACAGGCATGGATGCGTTGACCCACAATATAGAGTCACTGACCAGTCCGGAATTTCATCCCATGTGCGACGGTATTGCGGTGAAGGGGATCGAACTGGCGGTACAGAACCTGGAACGCGCGGTACAGGATCCCGGAGATATAGACGCGCGGGGATTTATGATGCTTGCTTCCATGATGGGTGCGGTGGCCTTTCAGAAGGACCTGGGGGCATGCCATTCACTGTCCCATGCGCTGTCAGCGGTGTGTGCTCTGCAGCATGGGCTGGCCAACGCGGTATGTCTGGTGCCTGTGATGCAGTTTAACCTGGATGCGGCTTCACGGCAGTATCAAATAGTTGCGGCATGCTTCGGTGTGCGTACCCAGGATATGAGCGAAAAGGAGGCGGCCATGGCTGCAATTGAGCGGATTAAGGAACTAAACCGTTCAATCGGCATACCCGCAAGCCTCAAGGAACTTGGTGTGCGGAAGGATCAGTTTGACGAGATTGTTGAGAAGGCCTACCGTGATCCGTGCCATGCGACAAATCCGAAGCCATGCACCAAAGAAGATCTGAAATTGATACTGCAAAACGCATGGGAGGGCTGATGACATGATGAAGGGAATATGCGGAAAGATTCTGATGGTCGATCTGACAACCCAGACGGTCAAGCAGGTTGCGTATCCTCAGTCGTTTTACCGAAGCTACCTCGGCGGGGGCGGCATAGGGGCATACATGCTGCTGAAGCACACCACCGGAGATACGGACCCGCTTGGACCTGGTAATGTCATCACCATCGCTCCCGGTGTCACCACTGGGGCTGCGGTTTCCGGGGTGAGCAGGTGCAGTGTTACCGCACTCTCGCCTGAGACGGGAGCAGTAGGAGACACACAGGCCGGAGGAAATTTCGGCCCTTTTCTGAAACGATCTGGGTTTGATGCCGTGGTGATCACCGGAAAGGCGCAGCAGCTGAGCTGTCTCATTGTTTCACATGATACGGCAGAAATTGTCTCATGCACTGAGCTAGCGGGGAAAACTGTTCTGGAGGTGCATGATGCACTCTCAAGCAGGCAGGAGGGAAAAAAAATCAGTATTCTGCAGTGCGGCATAGCAGGAGAACACATGGTTCAGTATGCCTCATTGGCAAGCGACCTGAACAATGTATTCGGGCGCACTGGGATGGGAGCTGTATTTGGCAGCAAGAACCTCAAGGCGGTGGTGGTCTCAGGTGAGGGAACGGTGCCGTTTGTCGATCCTGACGGAGTGAAGGCCCTTGCACGTACAGGTGCGGACCGTGTACGTAATGAAGGGGCGGCTGATGTGCTGAAGCGCTACGGGACTCCCGGGATTGTGCAGCCGAATGCCCTCAAGGGGAATTTAAGCACCCATAACTACACATCAGGGTATCATGATCGGTACATGGACCTGGACGGCAGGAGTTTTGAAGAGACCATAGCATCGAAAGGTACGACCTGCTACGGGTGCGTAATCGGGTGCAGGAAGACTGTGAAGTGCGAGGCTCCCTATGCAGTGACTGAGCGGCTTGGCGGACCTGAGTTTGAGACATTGGGTGTCCTGGGCTCAAATCTGGATATTACTGATGCCGCAGCTGTGGCCAAGGCGAATGAACTGTGCAACAACTACGGACTGGATACGATCTCCTTCGGCTCCATAGTCTCTTACCTCTGGGAGTGCATGGAACGGGAGCTCATAGATCCCTCTGCCCATGAAGCTATGCCGTCAGGAGGGTTCGGTAATGCTGAGGCGCTCCTTGAGCTTATCGAACTGACCGCCAGGAGGATTGGTGTCGGTGATATCCTGGCAGACGGTTTCACACGTACTGTTGAGTACTTCGGGATGGATACTGAACCCTATGCGGTGCATACCAAGAACCATGGCTTTGCCGTCCATATGGCGCAGGTCAAGCAGACCATGGCCTTGATGTATGCAGTAAGCCCTATCGGGGCAGACCATATGTCATGTGAGCATGACTGGCTCGCAGCCGACACCTCTGAAGCAGCACAGGGACTGGGGCTGCTGAATCCGGCCGAAGAACTCTCCTACGGGATTGAAAAGGTGCGGTCAGTAGTCTACTCGCAGCTGTATTATGGAATGCTGGATTCTCTGGGGCTGTGCATGTTCTGCTGGGGAACCGGCAGCCTCTATACATACAAGGAGCTGACGGATCTGATACGTTACACCACCGGGTGGGATGTGACTCTATGGGAGCTCATGAAAGCGGGTGAACGCCGGATCACCATGATGCGGATGATCAATCACAAGCGAGGATTCACTAAAAAAGATGACCGGCTTCCTGAGCAGGTGTTCACACCCCTGCGAAACGGACCGACTGAGGGAAGGAGTGTGGACCGGGTCGGTTTTACCTCTATGCGTGATACCTACTATGCAGTTATGGGGTGGGATCCGGAAGGGGTTCCCACCAGGGGAAAGCTCGCTGAACTGGATCTTGTATGGACGACATAAAGGGAAAACTGAGCAGGGAGCAGCTGGAACAGCGTATCCGATCTGGCGAGATGGATACGGTTATCATAGCCTATGTAGACCATTACGGACAGCTGCTTGGCAAGCGGCTGACCGGTGAGTTCTTTCTCAAGGAGCAGCAGACCGCCGGGTGCAACTACGTGCTCACTGCAGATATTGAGATGGATCCTTTGCCGGGATTTACCTTAGCCGGGTGGGAGCAGGGGTTCGGCGACTTCCTTCTTCTTCCTGACTTGTACTCAATACGTGAACTGGGATGGCGTAAGGGAACCGCATGCATTATTGCAGACCTGGCACACAATTCCCGGCAACTGGTGCCCCAGAGCCCACGGACTGTGCTTAAGCGCCAGCTTCGCAGATATGGCGATGCGGGCATGACCGTGAAGATGTCATCTGAACTGGAGTTCTACCTCTTTGATACACCCTACCGGACGCTCTATGAGTCGGGACCCGGGTCATTGGTTCCGGCTTCCTGCTATTCCATCGATTACCATATTCTAGGAACTGATTACTTTGAGGATCTCATGGCTGAGATACGGAAATGCATCACAGCGACGGGAATACCTGTTGAATCCGGCAAAGGGGAGACTGGATCAGGGCAGTATGAGATAGCCCTGGAGTATGCAAAAGCGCTCGATATGGCTGACCGGCATGTGCTCTTTAAATACGGCATAAAATCGATTACGCAGCGCCATGGTTCATCGGCTACCTTCATGGCCAAGTATACCCATGAAGATTCTGGTTCAAGCTGCCACATTCATCTGAGCCTGTGGGATGATGAGAACAATCTTTTTACGGGAGATACTGAGCTCTGCAGGCACTTCTTGGCGGGTCTCTGCGAACTGTCAAGCGAGATGTTTTTGTTCTATGCGCCGACGGTTAATTACTATAAGCGGTACTGTACAGGGTCCTTTGCTCCCCTGAACGCAACTTGGGATTATGACAACAGGACTGTGGGATACCGGTTGATTGGCAGCGGCAGCTCGTACCGTATTGAGAATCGGTTTCCCGGTGCGGATGTGAATCCCTATCTTTCCTATGCGGCCATGCTGGGTGCAGGCATGTACGGGATCGAGCACAAACTCCCTTGTCCTGAGCCTACTGGGGGAAGTGCGTACCAGACGGGAGTACGTCCTGTACCAAGGACGCTTGAAGAGGCGGCTGATATGCTTGACGGATCTGATCGGGTACGGGCTATCCTCGGGGATGATGTGGTAGACCACTACGTGCACCATGCCAGGTTGGAAGCTGCAGCCAGCAGAAGCACCGTGCATCCGTGGGAAGTGAAGCGGTACTTCGAGCGTATCTAACCCCAGCGCTCCTCAAAAATAGGGAGTACTGTTTCAGGTACATTGGTGATCACTCCGTTTATGCCGATATCGAGAAAGTGACGGATCACCTTCGGGTCATCTTCAGTCCAGGTGACCAGCGGATACCCCCTGTATGTATGCTCTTGGAGGATGAGTTCTTCATTCACTTTCAGCCTGTTTGGTTTAAGCAGCTCCGGACGGCTCAGATAACGGCCGGCTCCCCTGCTCAGCCAGTTGGGGAATTCTTTGTAGTCAGTATAGATGAGTGCCAGGATGATGCCGGGATCCGCAGATCTTACAGCTTTGAGCGCCCAGGGGTTGAAGGAGGAAATCATCACACTGTCCTGGAGATTCCGCTTCCTGATGATCTCGGCTACCATACGTTCCATCTCACCGCATTCGCGTTCCCAATGCTTGATCTCAATGTCAATAATCACCTTGCCGCCTAGCAGGTCTAGCACATCATCAAGTAGCGGAATACGTTCTCCGGCATAGTCAGGGCTGAACCAGGAGCCGCAGTCCAGGCTTCTGATGGTCTGGAAATCCACTTCAGTGACAAGAGCATCCAACCCGGTAACCCGAAGAAGATTGGAATCATGGGTAAGAACAAGCTCACCTGATTTGCACCGACGTACATCGAGCTCAACGCCGGGGATGCGATGCTGCAGGATCTTCTCGAATGCCGGTATGGTATTTTCAGGTGCTGCCTTTGAACATCCCCTATGGCCGAAAAGCATGGGGTGTTTTGGAAACAAACTGCCCGCTTCAAGTGCTTGATACATATGCCCTCACGAATATTTCATGCAGTATGCGTATTTGGCCAGACAAAATCAAGGGGGAAGTATGCATCATATGGTGTATGCGCGTATTTGGAACATATGTATTCATTATTCTACTGGACAGGAAAATGTTTGGGGTATAGTATACTTAATGAACGGATACGGAGACTGCTTCTGCCTTTTGCGGCTCTAAGTGTTTGTAATTGGTAATGCTTCTGCCGTCCGTACCTCATTATGCGAGTTCTGCTGTCGGCAGAAGGAGAATGTGACATATGTCTACGAAATTGTATGTGGGTAATCTGAGTTTTAGTACAGAAGAAGAAAAACTGCGATCACTCTTTTCAGAGTACGGAGAGGTTGTGTCGGTAAATATCGTAACCGATCGGGAAACTGGCAGATCTCGGGGATTCGGCTTCGTGGAGATGTCAGACAGCGAGTCTGCTAAGCAAGCTGAACAGGCACTCAACGGCAATGAATTTGATGGTCGGCCGTTAAAAGTGAATGAGGCAAAACCCCGCGCTGAAGGCGGAGGCGGCAGGGCAAGAGGGAGACGCTACTAGCGCGTCCCCCCTGCAGTGTTTTACACTGAAGAAACCAATTTCTCATTATCAAAGGTTAGGCTGAAGCCTGTAGAGCAGGAGATAGTCGTTGATGCTCCTTAAATATGCTGCCGCCTGCCGGTAGCATTGATTTTCCGCATTCACTGACGACAGGTGAACCTGGGCAAGTTCTATTTCAGTTCGGTCACCGAATGAAAATAGCAGTTCAGCTTCCTTCACCTGGATCCTGGCTTGTTCCAGATCGAACAGTGAAGCCTCCAGAGATTGTCGGGCAATCTCCATGCTCTTGTATCGAAGCTCCTGCTCCAGTTCCAGGAGGTAATGCTCCATAGCCAGGTCAGCCTGTTTCTCTGTTATAGCTCGTTCGAGCTCCTCTTTAACGCTTGTCTGCAGGTCTGTATAGGAGAAACTTACTGATGCCTGGATGCTCAAGCTGGGATCAGGGAAGCTCACAGAACTCCTGAGGGATAGGTTGGGCCTCCATGCCCATGTCTGCCTGAGCTGTTCTTCCAGCGAATTGATCTCAACCAGAAGCCGGTCGACTGCAGAGGAATGCAGAGAAGACCCGTTGATGCGGTCAGCTTCCTCTCTTCGGTCATAGGCACGTGCTGTGAGTTCAGCTAAGGACAGCTGGGTTATAGTAAATACTGGGAATTCCGGTCCAAGGATTGACTTCACATCGCGGGTGCGCTCCAGAAGGGTACGCTGGGAACTGAACCAGTTCTGTCTCCTGGAACTCACCACAAAGGTCATCGCTTCATAATCTGTGTAGGTTGCTTCACCCATATCATAGAGCGCATGGGTGATTTCCAACTGCTGTTGGGCGAGTTCCAGGACCTGTTCGGCATACGC
>SKXS01000196.1 GCA_007128345.1 Spirochaetia bacterium | reverse complement strand
GAAAGTCTAAAGAAATCCTGGGATTTTATGTTCAATGTATTCCTTATAACCGATCTGCAGTCTGCGAGGATACTATCTATACAGAGTCGGCTTTTTATATTAAATGAATATTCGACTTACCACAAGTGAAAAATATTAATTGCAGTGAGGATGATATCTGAGCGTGAACATACCCAGATATTAGTGCATGCGGGTCATACCAGACGATAGCGCATGATGCGGCATTTGCCAGACAGTCCTGATATCCCTGCCGGTAAATCAAGTTATTTGTGATATCAGGATGCTTCATTTATCCCGCAAGTGATATCTCTACCCGAAGAGTCGCTCCCTCATGTCTGTACAGAACTCCTCCAGATCATGGAAGCGGAACGCTGCATAATCATCCAGGGGAGTGGGCATGTTGTTGACGATAATCAGCTTGCCCCCATGATCAAGCACGTTGACGGGAATCATGGAAGCGGGGTGCACCACCAGCGTGGAGCCCAGGACCAGCATCACTTCAGTTTTCTTGGATATGCTGAATGCCATGGCCAATGAACCCTCGGGCAGTTCCTCCCCAAAGAAAGTGATGTCCGGCTTGATCACCCCGCTGCAGATGGAGCATGCTGGAACCTCGCCTAAAGACACATAGGGCAGTACATCCTCCAGAGAGTACTCTTTACTGCAGGAAGTGCAGCGGCTCACCATGGGAGAACCGTGAAGCTCGACAACCTTCCTGCTCCCGGCCTTCTGGTGGAGCATGTCGATGTTCTGGGTGATTACCCCTCCCTCAAGGAATCCTTCACGTTCCATGTCCGCCAGCAGCAGATGTACATGCGAAGGTTCTGAGCGCATCATACTGCCCACCAGTCTTTTAGCGGCACGATAGAATATGCTGGGATCATTCGCAAACCAGCGGCTGTCAAAGATTTTATCTCCATCCTCCTGGGCATAGATGCCGTTTGCACCTCTGAAATCCTGGATACCTGACAAGGTTGATACTCCGGCACCGGTGAAGGCGGTCACTATGCGGGAAGAGGTAATCAGCGAAACAAGGGATTCAATTGCAGACATAGTCTATTGTTTGAAAAATGGAGAGTTTTGTCAACTCGGTGATTGCCTTTCTTGACCTATTCACGACACCGGTATATAGTCCAAAAAGACAAAGTAATGACGCATGAAGGAGACTTTTCATGGCCTACAAGATTAATGATGCGTGTGTAGCTTGCGGCAGCTGCCTTCCCGAGTGTCCGGTAGAAGCTATATCAGAAGGGGACATCTATGTGATCGATCCTGAGCTCTGCACCGACTGCGGAGCTTGTGCCGATGTATGTCCTACTGAAGCAATATTTCCGGAATAGTGTAAAGCGCACACAAACTGGCTGTCCCTTCGGCAGCCTTTTTTTATGCCTGCGTATTGCACCGGGACTCCTTTACGTATAAGCTGTCTACTATGGAACGTGTCTTCCCTTCGTACTATACCGTATCGGCAGTAACTGCACGGATTAAGGATCTGCTCGTATCCCAGTTCCCCTCAGTAGGTATTGAAGGAGAGATATCCAACTTCAGGCCTTCAGGCGCGGGTCACTGGTATTTCACCCTGAAGGATGAGGAAGCTGCAATATCAGTGGTGATGTTCAGGCATCGGAACATGTTTGTGACCTTTACTCCCGCTGACGGCATGCAGGTCAGAGTTCTGGGGAGCATCTCGGTCTACGAGAAGCGTGGTGCCTACCAAGTCATCTGTGACGCCATGGAAGAGTCAGGAGAGGGAGAGATCCTCGCCCGATTGGAACGGCTCAAACGCACCTTGGCTGATGAGGGACTCTTCCAAGCTGAACGAAAGCGTCCTCTCCCAAGATTCCCCCGAATCGTGGGAGTAATCACCTCCCCTACAGGCGCAGCACTTCGGGACATTCTGAACGTGCTCAAAAGAAGACATGCGGGCATCCGGGTTATTGTCTATCCAGCTGCAGTGCAGGGAGATGATTCCCCAAGAGAACTTATACGTGCATTGGATAATGCTAACCATGCTGCACAGGCAGATGTCCTGATCATAGGACGCGGAGGAGGGTCGCTGGAAGACCTGCTTCCCTTTTCCGACGAGCAGGTGGTCCGCAGGGTTGCCGCTTCATCCATTCCGGTGATCAGTGCAGTGGGCCATGAGATAGACTGGGCTCTCACTGACTATGCAGCTGATATGCGCGCCCCTACCCCCTCAGCTGCTGCGGAGATGGTCAGTGAAGCCAGCGTTGAAGTGCTGGAGAGGATCGCATCGCTGACCCGCTCTATGGCTGACACCTTGGAAGCACGGCTGGATCGCCTCAGGTTGGTCTATGAACGTTTCTCCCCTGGTCAGCTTGGGGAGCTCTTTTCCCGGCTCCTGCAGCCCCGTCGTCTTGCCGCAGATGACCTGCGCGAAGAGCTCCTGCGTTCAATGCGGGAGCGATTAACCTCCCAGCGTCATGCCGTAACGATCGCATCTCGGGAACTCACCGCCCATTCACCCCAGGCAGTGCTCGACCGGGGATTCTCGGTGGTAACCCGCGCTGCAACCGGAGAAGTTCTCACCAGCTCTGTAAGATGCATAAGAGGTGAGGAAGTGCACATACAGTTTTCCAGGGGATCCGCCCTGGCAGATATCAAGGAGACACATCCATGAGTACCTTCGAAGCACGGCTCAAACGGCTTGAGCAGATAAACGATCAAATCAAGCGGAGCGACACTCCTCTCAAGGAATCCCTTGAGCTCTTTGAGGAGGGCATAGCCCTTGCCCGCTCTCTGGAAGAGGAACTGACTCAGGCTGAACAGCAGGTGGAGATTCTGCTCAGGCAGCCTGATGGAAACCATGCGGACGAACCGCCAGGAAGTGAGGACCTCGGCTGATCGACCTACCCCTTTCCACCATGCCTGCGGTCATAGGCCATAATTCCGATCATCAGCAGGGAGCATATGGGAACAATCCAGAATGCCTGCTGCAGAGACGCACGGTCCCCAATATATCCCATAATCATAGGGGTAACCCCGAATCCTGAAATCCCGAAGCATGACAGGTAGATGAACAGCAGGGTGGCATCAACGCGCATCGTCACGGCTGCATATATCTGTATGGTAGGCCAGTAGCAGGCAACCGAAAAACCCGCAGTTATGAGTACGATAAAGAAGATGAACATACCGTCAACCAGCTGAGCGGCGGTACCTACACATATACCGAGAAATGCCGACCACATGATAATTGAAGAAAGTTCAAACCGTCTGCTCAGCCGTGCTGTAATAATCCTGCCCATGGCCATGCCCGCAGCAAAACAGGCAGTACCGACTCCGCTTAACCGGGGAGCTGCAAAAAAATGCAGTTGAAGATAGCTGGCGCTCCAGAAGGTGAAAGCCGACTCCAGGGCTCCCCCCAGAAAAAGCGCTGCGCCGGTAATCCAGAACCGCCTGTTTCCGATAATCTGCCTGATGTGGAATCGTGAATGGTTAGATGCGGGCAGGGCAATACCCCTGCCTGCTATGGGGAAGTAGATTACCAAGCAGAGGGTACATATACCAAGGATGAAGAAGACCGTCCTCCATGAGACTCCGGCGGTGAGCAGTTCCCCAATTCCCACGACAGTCACAGATACCCCGATGGAAAAGAAAGCATTCGATACATTGAGATGATGTGCGGATGTACGGGGATGAAGGTCCCTTACCAGCGGATTGGATAGCGCCTCAATAAACCCTGATCCCATCCCGACCAAGGCCATAGCCATGAGGATCATCCCATACCCTCTGGCCGCTGAGTATATCAGCAGTCCGCCTGCTATCCATGCGAGGGCAAGGGTCATTACCTTGATTTTCCCCCAACGAGAAGCGGCATATCCGCTGAAGAGAAGCATGGCAAAAATGAGCATGCTCCGGGCTATTTCGATGCCACCTCCGAGGGTAAGCGAGAGGGAGAATTCATCCGCTATGGCCAGCAGGCACATAGGTGTAGCCACCACGGTAGCGGCGTAGATAAAGAAGGATCCGTATAATGCTCTATCAAGTGCCCGTATGCTCATGTCTGTTGGGTCATGCCTGTACCAGATGCTCAGGATTCAGGCCAGAAAATGCCTCGTGGACGAAAACTCCGTCCCTGCGCACCAGGACGCCGTCAATCCAGATCTCCCCTCCCCCGTACTGAGGCGTCTGAATGGAGACGAGATCCCAGTGAACCGAACTCTTGTTGCCGTTGAAACACTCTTTGTAGGCATTGCCCGGCGTCAGGTGGAAGGATCCCATAATCTTCTCGTCGAAGAGGGTTTCATCCATGGGATTGATAATTGACGGGTTAACCCCCAGAGCGAACTCCCCAAAGTACCGGGCACCCTTGTCTGTATCAAGGATCGCGTCAATACGTTCCTGGCGGTTTGCCCTGGCCGATACTATTTTTCCTTCTTTCACTTCAAATGAGACTCCGGTGAACGTTGTACCCTGGTAAGTAGAGGGGGTGTTGTAGGCCACTTTGCCCTGCATGCTCTCCAGGACAGGCGCAGTGTAGATCTCCCCGTCTGGAATGTTCCTAATTCCGTAGCAGGGCACTGACGTCATCCCCTTGATGGAAAACTTCAGGTCTGTTTCAGGACCCAGAATGTGCACGCGGTCTGATGAATCCAGAAAGGTTTTAACCGGCTCCATGGCTTTTGCCATTGTCCTATAGTCAACCCCGGTGGTCACCTGGTAGTAGAACTCCTCAAACGCCCGGGTGGACATGCCCGCCATGTATGCCATGGACGGGGTCGGATAGCGAAGCACCACCCATTTGGTTTTAGGTACCCGGATCTCCTGGTGCACAGGGGTGTTGTAGCAGTTCATGTATAGCTTCATCTGAGCTTCCGGCACATCTGAGAGTTCCCGGTGATTGTTAAATCCCCTCACTCCGATGAAGGCATCCATCCGCTCCATCTGGTAGGCATCGCATGCTGCCCATGAGGCGAGGCTCTCTTCTGATGCACCGAGCAGCAGCGATCTGCTCACCCCCTCGAGGGTCAGCTTCACATGCGGGTATGCCCCGGCATCATAGACTGCCTCGATTATGGCCTCGACAAGATCTCCCGGTACTTCTGACGTCTGGATGAGGCATGATTCTCCGGGATTAAGCTGTACTGAATGGGTAACCAGCAGCTTTGCCAGCTGCGCATGTCTTGGATCTCTCATAATGCGGCGCTCCTTGCTCCGTTAATACTGACCGGAACAATTGCATGTATCCCGGTTTATTGGGTATACTACACCATGCAGTCGATTCCTATCAACACGTATACATCACCGACGGTTATCCTTGAGCTCATATACAAGCTCAAGGTGAAGCACGTGATGTGTGATCAAGTCTATACCGCAGCCACTGATACCTCACTGAGGGAGGTGAAGGAGCTCATGCGGGAGCGTTCCATCACCGGGGTTCCCATCCTTGAGGGAAAGAGGATCGTGGGCATTATCAGCATGGATGATATCATCCAGGCGCTGGACCGAGGTTCGATGGATGAGCCCGCAGTACGATACATGTCCAGGAACCTGATCGTCCTTGAGGATGACATGCCCATTTCTATTGCCATCAGCTACTTTGACCGGTTCCGCTACCGGAGGTTTCCCGTACTCAACAAGCACAAGGAACTCGTGGGCATGGTTACCTCCCGGGACATCACCACTGGGCTGCTGGTGGAGATCAATAAGGAAATTGACCGGCTTGAACAGCTTACCCTGGATGCAGGCAAAGGTGATGGAGACTTCCATGGAACAAGGAGATACTTGATACGGAGCAATGATTTTGAGAAGGCAGGCCGTGCTTCCATGGAAATCAAGAAGATCCTCAAGGCTAGAAACCTCGATCCAAAGACCATCCGCCGTGCAGCGATAGCAGCGTATGAACTTGAAATCAATCTGGTGATCCATTCCCTCGGCGGTGAAATTGCCTGTCTGTTTGAGGACGATCAGGTAGTCATAACCTCCACTGACCGGGGACCGGGCATACAGGATGTTGATCTGGCAATGGAAGAAGGCTATACGACAGCAAATGCATGGATCAGATCCCTGGGATTTGGTGCGGGAATGGGGCTGCCCAACGTGAAGCAGGTGTCCGACCAGTTTACCATCAGCTCTTCAACGGGAGCCCCTACTGTGGTACAATCTATTATACGATTTATGACAGACCAGGAGGGAGCATGAAATTAACCTACCTTGCAGAGGAACTTGGCTATGTACCGCAGTGCCTGCCCGATCCGGATGGAACAGCAACCTGCGGCTATACATCGGACCTGCTCAGCGACGTTATGGGTAATGCTCCTGAAGACAGCATACTCATAACCGTACAGGCCCACAAGAATGCCGTGGCCGTCGCATCCCTGGCAGGGATGAAGGCAATCGTGCTGTGCAGCAGGAGAACCCCATCCCAGGATATGCTTGATACTGCAGAGAAAGAAGGAATTGCGATATTCACTACAGCAGACAATCAGTTTAGCGCATCCTGGAAAATCGCCCGGGGGTTGTCGCTGGTATAACCCATGATATACCGAGCCGATCTGCACAACCATTCCTGCCTCAGCCCGTGCGCAAGCTTGGAGATGTCCCCGTCAGCTATGGTGCACAGGGCCAGGCAGCTCAAAATCGATATCCTTGGCCTTACAGACCACAATACGGCCAGGAACCTCCCCGTCTTTGCACAGTGCTGCAGGAATTCAGGCATATACCCCATGCTGGGGCTGGAAATCACCACGAGAGAAGAGGTGCACGTCACCTGTTTTTTCCCCGACCTGGAGGCAGCCCTCGCCTTTGGCGAATACATAGAATCTATCCTCCCCGATATCCCCAATGTTCCCGAGCTTCTGGGTGATCAGGTGTATGTTGATGCACAGGAGCGCATACTGGGTTCAGTCGAAAAGGCGCTCAGCACTGCAGCCTCCTGTTCTTTTGAAGAGCTCCTGGCGGAGGTGCATACCCGCGGAGGAATCTTTATCCCCGCCCACATCGACCGGGGAGCATTCAGCGCGACCTCCCAGCTGGGCTTCCTCCCTGACCTCCCGTATGACGCAGTTGAGGTGATGCGGATTCCCTGCGCGCATGAAACCTGGGACCGCACACTCATAACCAATTCGGATGCCCACTACCTAGGATGCATGGGATCACGAAGCTGGAAAGCGGACCTCAGGGGGCTCTCGTTTCCTGCCATCATGCAGGCCCTCCGGGACGGAAACGCCATCGTCTCTTAAGAGCAGTCATGCATCACCAGCTATCCCTGCTCACCATGAACTTTATAGTTCCACAAAATCAACCAGGCATTGTTGTATTCGTGAATACGGTGTGCTACCATTATTTTATGGTGAGGGCGATGATCCAACTGTATTGTTTTGGAGAAACGTTCATAATAGTTAGAAAAAATCCACGATATACTAGGTATTTTTTATCTAAATGCACTAAATACATCAAAAACGATACTAATCTCTGGACGGATGGAAAAACTCATGCTAGAGTTTCTATTAGGTGCTGGCAATTGCAGGGAGAAACAACTGTCAGTAGGAAAAAGGCGGCTGATGCCTGGCATCACGCTTTTTAATATGTATTATTTTTTTAAGGAGGTGCAATATGCGTAAGCTATTGCTCGTAGGAGTATTCGTTCTCTTGATTCCGGCTTTTGTTTTTTCTGCTGGAGGACGGGAAGTGGCCCCTGAGTATCCTATTAACCTGACCATGTGGATCGGTCTCG
>SKXS01000243.1 GCA_007128345.1 Spirochaetia bacterium | reverse complement strand
TGAATTTCTCAAACTTTCCGATGCGGTGCTGAGGCAGATGGCTGAACGGGCCCGGAAACTGGTTGAGCGGTTCATGGGAGAAGTGATCAACCACTACCGGGATCAGGGGGCGTTGATCACCTCGGAGATGCCCTTCGCCATGCGTCTGGCCCGTGACGGAGATGATATCCTGGTGCACGGCCAGGTTGACCTCATCATTGAATTACCCGATTATCTGCTGGTGGTGGACCTGAAGACCGACAAGGTGTTCGCTCCCCAGCAGCATGCGCTCCAGCTCTCGCTTTACCGTGACGCAGTCAGCAGGCTCTACGGAAAGCATGCCGCAGCACAGCTCTACTATCTGCGGACAGGAGAGATCTGGGAGCTTCCCTAGATGGTGCGCACCGTTTCAATGAACCGTACGAGTCCCTCCTGAAGCAGCGCTCGGCTGGTCCCGAAGTTCATCCGCACAAATCCGCTGCCGTCCCTGCCGAACCAGCTTCCCCGGTGCAGGGCTATGCCGCCCTTGGTTCCCAGCACCTGTACAAGATCCTCGCCGGGATTAAGTCGCTTCTCCACTTCACGGCAGTCAATGAAGGCGATGAAGCTCGCTTCCGGCTTCACATAGAGTATTTCCCGGGAGGCTTCACTGAGGGTGCGGTCAATATAGGACGTCTGATCTTCCAGGTGGGCTATGAGCCCGTCAAGCCAGGGTGCACCGTGCCGGTACGCGGCCTCAGCGGCCACGCGGGAAAGGATGGTGGGCGTATTGATGGAGAACCGCTTGAGGTAGGAGGCAAAGCGCTTTTTCATCCCTGCATCGGGTATGACGATGCAGGAGAAGTGCTCCCCTGGGATGTTGAAGGTCTTTGAGGGTGCCATGCAGGTGACCGACCGTGGGGCCGCCGATTCCGAGAGACTGGAGTAGGGGATATGCCGGACATGCCTATAGCTCATATCCGCGTGAATCTCGTCTGAAATCACTAGGACATGGTAGCGCTTCGCTAGGGCATCCACCTCTTCAAGTTCCGCGCGTGTCCAGACCCGTCCAGAGGGGTTGTGGGGGCTGCAGAAGATCATCATGGCTGCTGATGGGGCCTTCATGAGGGATTCCAGGTGATCGAGATCAAGGGTGTACCTGCCTGCCTGGTAGCGCAGGGGATTTTCCGCAACCACTCTTCGGTTCTCTCTGATGACAGAGAAGAAAGGACGATACGCCGGTGTCTGGATGATGATGCGGTCGCCCTCACGGGTGAAGACGTTGACCAGACAGGAGAGGGCGCTGATGATCCCCGGGGTGATGCAGAGCTGCGCCGCTTCTGTGGGCCATCGGTGGCGGGACCAGGTCCACCGGGTGAAGAGTTCATAGACTTCACTCATATCCTGGATGTACCCGAATACCCCATGGCTTACCCGCTCATGCAGCGCTTCAATAACTTCCGGAGGCGAGGGAAAATCCATGTCCGCAACCCAGAAGGGGAGCGCGTCAGGGTTGCCGCATATCTGCTTGAGCACCGATCTGTCCCACTTGACTGAATCGCTTCCCCTCCTGTCTGGGATATTGCATGGATCAAAGTGCCCCACAGGTCAGCTCCTTCTGGTATTCGTTCATGGCATGCACTATACCACCTCAGGCCATATGTGGAGAAGGCATGTGCAGTGAGGCGATGATGTCAGCTGCCTGCCAGGTATCCTCTTCCGATATGCCTAAATGGGTGACGAACCTGAGGTCATGGGGACCCATGGGGCCGCAGAGAATGCCGCGGTCCTTCAGCATAGCCGCCGCTTCAGATGCGGCATTCGGGAAGGTTGAGCAGATGACGATGTTGGTCTCCACCGTTTGGGGATCGATGGCTGCCCAGGATGACCTTCCGATGGCTTCAGCAATGATGCGCGCGTGGCGGTGGTCATCCTCCAGTCTGAGCACGTGGTGCTTGAGCGCGTAGAGTCCCGCTGCGGCGTAGCAGCCGATCTGCCGCATGCCGCCACCCAGGAGTTTCCTGACCCGCCTTGCCTGGCGTATGTAGGAGGCATCTCCGCAGAGCATGCTCCCCGCCGGGGCGCCGAGTCCCTTTGAGAGGCAGAAGGCGATGGAATCAGTGCAGGAAGCGATCCGTGAGACGGGGACCTTTGTGGCTAGAGAGGCATTGAATACCCGCGCCCCGTCCATGTGGACCGCAAGCTCGTGCTCCCGTGAGAATTCCCAGACAGCGCGCAGCTCGTCCTCCTGCCAGCAGGTGCCCCCTGCCTTGTTGGTGGTATTCTCAATGCTGATGAGGGTAGGACGCGACAGGTAGTACTCCTCGCCCTTGAGATAGGGACGGAGGTCATCGGGGGTAACCTTGCCGTCTGCCCCCGGAACGAATACGGGCATGCATCCGGCTATGGCGGCAGGTGAGGCAAGTTCGTACTGTATGATATGGCTCATCGGGTGGGCGAGCACCTCATTTCCCCTGCCGCAGAGGATATACAGTGCCGTGAGGTTGGCCATGCTGCCGGAAGGCATGTAGAGAGCCGCCTCCTTCCCGGTAATCTCGGCGGCATACGCTTCCAGGTCGTTGGCTGAAGGGTCCTCTCCGTACACATCATCGCCCACCTTCGCTTGAACCATGGCTTCACGCATCTGTGGGGTAGGAACGGTGACGGTATCGCTTCTCAGATCAATTACTGATGACATGGCATGCTCCTAGTTTGTTCGTATCTGCTCCAGGATGGTGAAGAAGCCGGGGAACGTTATCTCTGCGGCACAGGTGTCGTCGATGGTCACCCCGTGCCTGCTGCCGAGAGCGGCAACTGCCAGGGCCATGATCACCCGGTGGTCTCCGTGACCGCATGCAGAACCTCCGCTGAGCTCCCCGGTTCCTTCAATGACCAGGCCGTCCTCGAGCTCCTCCACAATGGCCCCCAGCTTCCTGAGCTCACTGCACATGACTGCAATACGGTCGGTCTCCTTGATGCGCGCCTGGGGCACTTCAAAGAGCCTGGTGGTCCCGCGGGCAAAGCATGCGGTCACCGAAAGCACCGGCAGGGTGTCCGGCATGGCGTTGAGGTTAAATGCACCAGCCTGCAGCATTCCCTTTGGGGGTCCGGTGACTGTTACGCTCCGGCTGTCTCTCCACGTGACCACGCACCCCATGGACTGGAGGCATGCGAGTATCTGCCGGTCTCCCTGTGGATCCTCGCGGGAAAGGGAGGTCACTGTCAGGGTGGACCCCGTTACCGCCGCGGCGCAAAAGAAGAACGAGGCTGACGAATAGTCCCCTGGAATCTCCTTGTCGTACGGCTTGTACTGCTGGCCTCCGGGGATATGAAAACGTCGGTATCCGTCCCGGGTAAATGAGATTTCCTGCTCCCGCAGCCAGCCGACGGTAAGCTCCGCGTAGGGCTGCTCATAGAGCAGCGGGACATCGATGGTGCACGGTCCCTGCGCAAGGGGGGCAGCCAGCAGCAGCGATGACAGGTACTGGCTGGTGGGGCAGCTGATGGAGGTGTGCCCTCCTGTAAGCGGGCCTGTTATGATGCAGGGAACCGAGCCTTCCTTGAGAGGGGGCTCCAGGTTCAGTGTATCACGCATGTCTGCGGGAAGATCAGTTGCGCATTGGGCCCCGAGGTCTTCATATGCCGATATTAGTGCGGTCACCGGGCGCTGCCTGATCTGGGCATCCCCGGTAAAGACGACTGGTCTTCCCAGTGAAGCAGCTGCGGCGAGACCGAGGTAGAGGGTCGTTCCCGAGTTGCCCACATCAATGACAAGCGGCGTGTTCCGGTCACCTCCGGCTTGCCTGCCGATTCCCTGGATTATCCACATGCCCTCGCCTTCGGTCACGGCAGCTCCCATACGTCTGCAGGCCTCCACGCAAGACCGGGTATCTCCGGAATCCAGGGGATTGCGGATTGTGCTTACGCCTTGCGCTGAAGATGCAATGAGGAGTGCACGGATGGTCTGCGACTTTGAAGCGGGAACAGCAGCTTCACCGGAAACTGATGACGGTCCGATGGTTCGATTCATGGTATAGACGAAGGTACACCGCTTTGTGCAAATTTTCAAGTCGGGGTATACAGAAAAATACATATTTATACATTTCATATACTGCTATTGACAATTATTTCCTGGAGAGGTATAAAGGGTGCACCTTATACGAAAATGAAAGAGGTGGCATCATGACAAAGCATATGTGCGGCATGTACCGTTGCTTCATGCCCACGTCGGCATCGGCTTCGGCTAAATCGCAGGACAGGCATGCGCCTGATACTGGAATCATCAGCATTCTCCCCGTAATTTCCCTTCTCCCCATTCTTGTCATACCGCACCTGTTTCTTACAGTACTCCCGGTACTGCTTATTCTCTCTGTAATCGTACTTATTATTCTATAATCGCACTTGGTTCCTGCTGAACCGCCGTGTAGCATTCCATGGGAATGGTCTATCCGGAGGATTCAGGGGAATAGTATATACCGGCGCAGGTAGCGGCAGCCGGAAATAAGAAGGAGGAACAGGGTATGGATCAGTATATACTGTCAGTGCTTGTGAACAACCATTCAGGAGTTCTCAGCAGAATCGCAGGACTCTTCAGCCGGAGGGGGTACAATATTGACAGCCTGTCGGTGGGAGAGACTGAAAACCCGGAAGTTTCCCGGATGACCATTGCAGTGCGGGGGGATACCAACGTGCTGGAACAGATCACTAAGCAGCTTGAGAAGCAGATTGACGTGAAGCACGTGCAGGTGCTCCACCCCAGAGAGGGGATATTCCGTGAGCTTGTCATGGTGAAGATCAATGCCCCGCAGTCTGTCAGGGCCATCGTGGTGGAACTCTCTGATATTTTCAGGGCAAAGATTCTCGATGTGGACACTGAGACGGTCACCGTTGAAATTACCGGAGATCCTGACAAGGTGGATGCATTTTTCAGGCTTGTTGAACCCTACGGCATCAGGGAAATTGTACGGACAGGGCTTACTGCAGTCGGCAGGGGAAACCAGACGATCAACGACATCATGACCAGCCGGTAGCATGAGCAGGATCCCGCAGCAGGCGGGAGAATCGAACTGACTGCGTGAAACAGGGACAGCACCGTGTTTCATGGAGCATGAGCGGATCTGGGCAGTGAGTATCGAAGCCCGGATCACGAACACGAGGGATGAAAATATGGCAGATGTAGTAAGGATTTTTGACACCACCCTGCGGGACGGTGAGCAGGCCCCGGGATACAGCATGAACCTGGACGAGAAGCTCCGCATGGCCCGGCAGCTGGAGCTCATGGGGGTGGACGTCATCGAAGCGGGATTTGCCATTGCCTCTCCTGGGGACTTCGCATCGGTAGAGGCAATCGCTAAGGAAATCAGGAACTGCACCGTGGCAAGCCTGTCGAGGGCCCTGGAGAAAGATATAGATGCGTCCTGGAATGCGCTCAAAGGTGCAGCCCATCCCAGGATACATACGTTTATTGCCACTTCCGATATACACATGGAGCACAAGCTGCGCATGAAAAGCGAAGATGTGCTTGACCAGGCGGTTCGGATGGTTGCCTACGCGCGAAACCTCTGTGGGGAGGTCGAGTTCTCCGCCGAGGATGCCTCCCGCAGCAGTCCTGAGTTCCTCTACCGGATATTTGAAGCGGTTATCAAGGCCGGGGCGAAGTACATCAACATACCGGATACGGTAGGCTACACCACTCCTGAGGAGTTCGCCCATCTGGTGAGCAGCGTCAGGGAGCACGTGCCGAACATTGACCAGGCGGTCATTTCGGTGCACTGCCACAACGATCTGGGACTTGCGGTGGCGAACACCCTGGCCGCAATAGAAGCAGGGGCAGGCCAGGTCGAGTGCACGGTGAACGGCATCGGCGAGCGTGCCGGGAACGCCGCCATGGAAGAGCTGGTCATGATCCTGAAGACCAGAAAGGAACGCTACGGAAAGGAAACGAACATCGATACCACCCAGATATACAAGGCGAGCAGGCTTCTGGCTTCCCTGACGGGTGTCCAGGTGCAGCCGAACAAGGCGATCGTCGGGGCCAATGCTTTCGCCCACGAGGCGGGCATACACCAGCATGGTGTGCTTGCCCATGCGAGCACCTATGAGATCATGACCCCGGAGTCCATCGGGCTCCACGAGAGCAAGATGGTCCTGGGCAAGCATTCAGGCCGACACGCTTTTACTGATCGAATCAAGTCCCTGGGATATTCAGTGGACAGTGAGACCCTGACTGAGATGTTCAACCAGTTCAAGAAGCTTGCGGACAAGAAAAAGGTAGTATCAGACCGGGACATCGAAGCGCTCATGGAGAGCAGGACCGCCTCAATTCCGGAAACCTTCACCCTGGACCGGTTCGTGATCAACTCCGGCAATACGATATCAGCGACAGCCCTGGTGCGGCTGAAGAAGGACGACGAGTTCCATGAAGATGTCGCCACCGGAGACGGACCGGTGGATGCGTCATTCCTTGCTGTGGATCGGATCGTCGGGTCGACCTTCACTCTTGAAGAGTACGACATCCATGCGGTCACCGGAGGCAAGGATGCCCAGGGCGATGTGTCTGTGCGCATCAGCAGAAACGGCAGAAAATGGAAGGGAAGGGGAGTCAGCACTGACATCGTAGAAGCGAGCATCCTCGCCTACCTGTCAGCGGTTAACCGATACTTGTATGAGGAGCAAAAATAATGGCGACGATACAGATCCTTGATTCAACCCTGCGGGACGGTGCACAAGGTGAGGGAATCTCATTCTCTGTGCAGGACAAGCTGAAAATCCTGAGAACCATGGATGAGCTCGGTATACCGCTGGTCGAGGCGGGGAATCCGGGTTCAAATCCAAAGGACCTGGAGTTCTTCCGTCAGGCCAGAAATCTGAAGCTCACCCATGCGCGGCTGGCTGCATTCGGCAGCACCAGGAGAAAGGGGATCGCGGTTGAGGAGGATGCAAACGTGCAGTCCCTCCTGGAGGCCCAGACCCCGGTGGTGGTGATCTTCGGGAAAAGCTGGGACTTTCATGTGACCGACATCATCAAGGCCACGAAAAAGGAAAACCTCTCCATGATACGGGATACCGTGGCCTTTTTCAAAGATCAGGGCAAGGAGGTCATCTTTGACGCTGAGCACTTCTACGACGGCTACAAGTCCGACCCCGAGTACGCGTGCAGCTGCCTGGAGGCTGCTGCAGAAGGGGGTGCTTCGATCCTGGTGCTCTGCGAGACCAACGGGGGATGCCTCCCCATGGAGGTGCAGGAGATTACCCAGGCGGTCATCGCCAGGTACCCTGATCTGCAGTTCGGCATCCACTGCCACAATGACTCGGGAATGGGAGAGGCCAACAGCATCATGGGCATAGAAGCAGGCGCTGTGCATCTCCAGGGCACCTTTGTCGGCTTCGGTGAGCGGTGCGGAAACGCAAACCTGGCGGTCCTGATTGCCAATCTCCAGCTCAAGCGGGGATACACCTGCATTCCTGAAGCGAATATGCAGCACCTCACCATAACTGCCCGGCGTATCGCTGAGATAGCCAACGTCACGCTTCCCAACGGAATGCCCTTTATCGGCAGGAGTGCCTTCGCCCACAAGGGGGGGATGCACATAGACGGGGTATCGAAGAACAGCGCCTCCTTCGAGCATGTAAACCCGGAACTTGTGGGCAACGAGCGCCGCCTGCTCATGAGCGAAGTGGCAGGAAGAAGCATGGTACTCAAGCGCATCCAGAAGGTTTCACCGGAACTGACCAAGGATTCTCCG
>SKXS01000035.1 GCA_007128345.1 Spirochaetia bacterium | reverse complement strand
TCATGGGGAGGAGTGCATGCAATACGGTCTGACCCACCAGCGAGTACAAAGAGGTGACGGTAGCTCACCCCGGCATGCCAGCGATACTCACTGCAGGAGAACTCACGGTTCAAATCCTCAATAAGCACGCGGGCTTCTTCGGTTGGAATGTGTCCCGCCGAATGATTGCGGATCAGGTGGTCATCGCCTATGCAGATGAGATTGCACCGCATCGCCAGCTCGCCTGGATGCAGGTCCACCCCCATGCTTGCAGCTTCCAGCACTCCCCTGCCCTGGTAGACCTCATGCACATCGTAGCCCAATAGAGACAGGTTCGCAATTTCGCTTCCCGGGGGCATGTCTTCAGGTACGGTCACCAGCTGTCCCATCCTGCTGTGGGGAGAGATGCGCTCTAGCGTCTGCATCGAAGCTGCCTGCAGCGGAGTCTTTCCCCCCAGGCTCTCCAGCGGATAGTCCGCTGCGCCGTCAGCAACAATCAGGAGGTACTTCACCTTATGCTCCCCTCCGCTTCAGCAGCAGATCCTTGAATGCTCCATAGGAGTTTTTAATTGAAATCACATGCTCCTCCAGGGTATCGAGACCCGCTAGGCTTGGGGGCACTTCGACCTCCAGGCTGAGCACCTCCTTGATCTGTTCTGGGAACTTGGCCGGATGGGCAGTCTCCAGCAGGATACGCAGACGGCTCTCACCGGCAGAGGTCAGTGCGGTCTCCGGACACTGCTCCAGGGCAGCCCATCCGACCGCTCCATGGGGCTCCAGCAGCAGGCCGTAGCGGTCCCAGGCATCCCGGATAGCCTGTTTTGTCTGGGCATCGCTTACGGATACTGCCTTAATAAGGCTCCGCATGGCTTCCAGGTCGGGGGAAATGCTGACGTTCCCCTGTTCATCCATGCGCCCGCCGAAGAGATCAACCAGACGTGCAAGGTTGCTCGGATGTCCCACGTTCATGGCACTGGAAATGCAGTTTCTCGATGGAGAGACCTTTGCGTACGCACCGGAGTGATGAAACCGGGGGAACTCATCATTCTCATTGGTGGCTATAATCAGCTGACTGACGGGCAGTCCCATGCGCTGCGCGATAACTGATCCCATCATGTTGCCGAAGTTTCCGGAGGGTATGACAAAGAGCGGCTGTTCACCGGGATCATTGCGGAGCTTCGCCCAGGAATAGAAGTAGTAAACCGACTGGGGCAGGAGCCTCCCGATATTGATTGAGTTTGCTGAAGACAAACTGAGGGATGTGAGCTCATCATCGCTGAAGGCCTGCTTGACCAGCGCCTGGCAGTCATCAAACTTGCCGTCCACCGACAGCACCGTGATGTTCCTCCCCAGGGTCGTCATCTGCTTCCGCTGGCTGGGGGTCACCTCATCCTTCGGATAGAGGATGATCACCTCAATATGATCGAGTCCGTAGAAGGCATTGGCGATGGCGCTTCCAGTATCCCCGGAGGTGGCCGTAAGAATGCAGAGTTTTCCCCTGTCTCGGGTGAGGTAGTAGTTCATAAGCCTGCCCATCATTCTGGCGGCAAAGTCCTTGAATGAGGCCGTCGGTCCCTGATCGAGACGCATCACGTAGGTCCTCTCAGTCACATGTTCCAGAGGTACGGGATAGGTGTAGGCATCCTTCACCAGCTCCAGCAGTTCATCATCCGGAATCTCACCTTCCAGAAACTGCCTGAGCACAAGATAGGCGATCTCACTGTAGGGGAGCTCCTCCATAACTTCCAGGGTCTCCCGATTCAGTTGGGGAATCTGGACGGGCATATAGAGTCCCTTATCGGGGGCAAGCCCTGCAAGAAGCGCTTCCCGGAACGAGACATGGGGACTCTTCCTGTTGGTCGAGTAGTACATACGCATCGCCTTGCCTTACCTCCTCAGATCATGAGTGTACAGGAAACCGTACCATTGGACAATGAAGGGCTATCGGATTTCCACCCAGTTCCCCGTCTTTGCAGCTGTGAAGACCGCATCCAGGATCTTTGCGCTGGCCCGGGCGTTCTCAAGAGAACCGGCAAACGGGACCCCTTCGCGGATGCTCCGGGCAAAGGCATCTCCCTGGAGGGTGTACTGGTCGCACGGGGGAAAAGTCTGTGCTGCCGTATCAGGTTCAAGGATACCCCCGGCATGAGAACGTATCTCCAGAGGACGATCTATGGGTGCATTAAAAGGCCAGGGAACCTCAAATCTCCTCTCGGTACCGAATACCTGGATCACCTGGTAGGGAGAGACCTGGGTGGAAACGGTAAACACCGCATGTCCCTTGGAGTACTGCAGCAGCACCGAAGTCAGACGGTCCACAGAAAAATCGGGGTCGTGCTCCATGACTGCGGATACCCTGAGCGGCTCCTCCCCGAAGAGGAGACGTGAAGCGGTAATGGGGTAGCACCCGATATCATAGAGGGCACCTCCGCCTGCATCAGCCTGGTTGCGTATGTTATGCGGGTCCCGGTTATAGTAGCTGAAGTACCCGTTGACGCTTTTCAGTTCCCCCGCAGCACCTTGAGTGATGAGCTCCTTCATACGTATCCATCTGGGGTGGTGGAGGATCATGACCGCCTCCCCGATAATCAGTCCTGAGCGGTCACGGAGTTCAATGAGCTCCTCAATTTCCTCTGAACGGAGGACCAGCGGCTTTTCGCACAGGACATGCTTGCCCGCTTCTATCGCTGAACGAATCCAGGGAATGTGCAGGTGGTTCGGCAGGGGGATGTACACCGCCTCAATGCCGGGGTCTTCCAGCAGTTCCTCATAGCTGCCGTAACAGTTCGGTATGCCCAGCTGACGGGCTGCCTTGCGGGCAGTCTCCTCGCTGCGGGAGGCAATAGCCGACACTTCAGTGAGTGCTCCTCGCTGCATGGCTGGGATCACCTCCCTGAGACCGATCCTGGCAGTGCTGAGCACTCCCCATGACACCTTCCTGCTGCTCATAGCTTCTCCTCCTTCCGTACGCATACGGGACACGGTCAGGGTACCACCAATTACCGCCTCATGCAATTCTTTCACGCCTTCAGCAGCAGGAAAACCCGACAAAATAGCTCAACACGCGTCCGGTTCTTCTCCTTCTGCCATGCGGTAGCGGAGCTTCTGCCAGGCACGGAATATTGCATCGGATATCGGCAGGGTTGTGCTGGCGCAGGCGTACTGAAAGTGATAATTGCTGAGCACCGGACCGTCGGCAATTGTTACCGGTTGCGCAGTCTGCTCCATATACCTGCACGGCCGGTAGGCAAAGCCTCCCGATTTGGTGGTATATCCGCAGAAGCCGAACCCCCGGCATATGACGGGCCGGACAGGGTAGATGGTGCAGTGCAGAGGAGAATGCTCATCATAGAAAATGCAGTACTCCCGGCTATTGATGCGGTCAAACCTGGACTCCAGATCACTGCGGAATTCGATGATGTACTTTGCGGCATATTCCCCTTCTTCCGGGGTCACCTCGGGTTCGTACTCGCTGGTGCAGCATATGCCGCAGCCGGAAGGGCATGCTGATCCGCACAAGGGCATAAAGGTTCTCACCTGTTCATCAAGCTCCCGGTATCTCTGAGTCATGTAGCAGAGCACTGTATTTCGTCCGGCATCATCATCCATAGTGTTTCTCCAACGTACCAGTACACCGGCAGATGCCCCTTTGTCAATTCCCTTTTTTTGTGTATAACTAGGTCCATATACCTCCTCATATCCCTAAGGAGGCAGGCACCAGAAGGAGGTGCACATGCGTATCGTCATAGCCACTGATTCTTTCAAGGGAAGCAATTCGTCACTTACCGCAGGGAACTGCATGGCCCGGGGGGCAGCCAAGGTCTTCCCGGATGCTGACATCACGGTCATACCTATCGGGGACGGAGGAGAGGGAACCGTTGATGCGGTGATCCAGCAGCTGGGTGGGACTATGAAGCACCTTACAGTCACCGGTCCGCTGGGCGACCAGGTGGAAGCATCCTACGGAACAGCTGATGCAACCGCAGTAATTGAGATGGCCAGTGCTTCAGGACTCACCCTGGTCCCTGAAGACCGGCGAAACCCCCTGGCAACCACTACCTACGGCACCGGGGAGCTTATTGCAGATGCCATTGCGCACGGGTGCATCCGTATCCTGGTGGCTATCGGCGGCAGCGCAACCAACGACGGGGGTGCCGGCATGGCGCAGGCCTTGGGCTGGTCCTTCCGTGATGCTGAGGACAAGGAAATCGGGTTCGGCGGGAGAGCGCTGGGAGGCGTCAGGACTATTGATGCATCCAGGGTCAATCCCCGTCTCAGCTCCGTTTCACTGGAGATCCTGAGCGATGTGACCAATCCGCTGTGCGGTCCCAACGGCGCATCACGGGTCTACGGGCCGCAGAAAGGGGCTGATGACCGGATGGTCGAACTGCTGGATGAACATCTCTTCCACCTGGATTATCTCGTTAAAGAGCAGCTGAGACTGGATCTGTCAGGAGTTCCCGGAAGCGGGGCAGCAGGCGGTCTCGGGTTCGGACTCATGGCATTCGCCGGGGGAACGCTTGTCCCAGGCATTGAGGCGGTGCTTGATGTCATTGGGTTTTCCGAACAGGTGAAGGGTGCTGACCTGGTCATCACCGGTGAAGGAAAGATGGACGGCCAGTCAGTCCAGGGCAAGGCGCCCATCGGAGTTGCCAAGGCAGCCAAGCAGTTCGGCATACCCGTGCTGGCTGTGGTGGGAGACATCGGGAAGGATATCCAGGCAGTCTATGACCATGGCATTGACAGCGTTATGAGTATCGTGAACCGGCCCATGCCGCTGAGTACCGCAATGGCTGAATCGGGAGACCTGCTTACCGATGCGGTTGAACGTGCATTGCGTATGGTGCGCATGGGTATGCGATAGAGCCCGCGGGTGAATGCGCATCCGCGTAATTGACATCACCAATCCGGGGAGGTACATTGAATACAGGGAGCATATATGAAGCGGTTCTGCCTGCATAACGGGGTGGTCTACACCGGAATCACCAAGAAGAGCAGATCATCGGTGCTCGTTGAGGACGGGAAGGTTGCCAATGTCCTCTCAGACCGGAGGTTTCTGGACCTGGAAGACCGGGACTCCTACACAGTTATCAACGTCAATGGATTAGGCATTGCTCCGGGCCTCATCGACAGTCACCTCCACGGTCTCCACGGTTTCGGGAGCGAAGATGCATCCCCTCAAGCCATCCTGGGCATGTCCAAGGCCCTTCCCTCATACGGGGTTACGGGATTCACCCCCACCATATATCCCATGGAGCCCGGCGAGATGGACCAAGCCGTCACAGCGGTGGTGGAGGCTATGGGCCATGAGGAGGGAGCGAAGATTATCGGCATCCATATGGAAGGCCCGTTCCTCTCAAGGGAGAAGCTCGGAGTCCAGAGGAACGACTTTGTCAAGCCCGTGAACAAGGAGATCTTTGATCACCTGTGGCGGGTATCCCGGGGAAAGATCGTGAGCATGACCGTAGCACCGGAGCTCAAGCATATGCGTGAACTGGCCCTCCTGGCCGCTCGAAAGGGGATTGTGCTCCAGGCCGGCCATTCAAACGCCACCTATGAGCAGATGGTCGAAGGGATTGAGGCAGGCATTCTCCATACCACCCATTTCTTCAACGCCATGCGCTCCCTGCATCACCGTGACCCGGGAGTAGTGGGCGCCATCCTCATCCATCCGGAGGTTACCTGCGAAATCATACCTGACGGACAGCACCTGCACCCGGCAATCATCACCTTTCTCATCAGGGAGAAGGGAACATCCCGGATTGTACTGGTAAGCGACAGTCTCCGCCCCACAGGCCAGAGAGAGGGACCCTTCTACGCAAACCATGAGGAGGTGTACCTGGATGAAGGAGTGTTCAAGCGAACGAGCGACGGCACCATTGCCGGCTCGAGCCTGACGCTGAACCTGGGCATACGCAACCTCCATGAGATGGATATTCCCCTCCATGAATCCCTCAAGATGGCTTCCCTGAATCCCGCGAGAACGCTCAGGATAGACCACGACTTCGGCTCCCTGCTCCCGGGAAGGCGGGCTGATATCATTGTATTCGACGAAGAGATGACCATATACCGGACCTACGTGATGGGAAAGGAGGTCTTCTCCCGGCCGTTTCCCCTTACTCCGGCCGGCTAGTATAAGGAGTTACCCCATGCGTCTGATTGTCCAGAAAAACTATGACATGCTCTCCACGTGGGCAGCCCACTATGTGTGCAGGGCCATTACCGAGGCCAACCCGAAGGAGAATAGCCCCTTCGTACTCGGCCTTCCGACCGGGTCTACCCCCCTTGGTATGTACCGGAAGCTTATCGAACTGCATCGGGGAGGCCACATCAGCTTCAGGCATGTGGTGACCTTCAACATGGATGAGTACATCGGACTGCCCGAAGACCATCCGGAGAGCTACCACTTCTACATGTTCAGCAATTTCTTCAATCACATGGACATTGCCAAGGAAAACGTCCACATACTCAACGGCAATGCTCCTGATGCTGAAGATGAGTGCCGATCGTATGAGGAGACGATAGAGGAAATCGGCGGCATAGATCTGTTCATCGGGGGTATCGGGAGCGACGGGCATCTCGCCTTCAACGAGCCGGGATCATCTCTTGCATCCCGCACCCGGGTAAAGACCCTTGCCATGGAGACCCGTATTGCAAATTCACGGTTCTTTGATAACGAGATTTCACAAGTTCCTGAGTTTGCCCTCACGGTGGGCATCCAGACGGTGATGGATGCGCGGGAGGTGCTCATCCTGGCCAACGGACTCAGCAAGGCCAGAGCTCTGAAGCATGTCGTTGAAGAGGGGATCAATCACATGTGGACCGTGAGCGCCCTGCAGCTCCACCGTAAAGCAACCATTGTCTGTGACGAGGATGCCACCGATGAGCTGAAGGTGGGCACCGTGAAGTACTTTACACAGATAGAAGCACGGAACCTGGACCCGAAGAGGATCTTTTCAGTCAGCTGACTCATTTCTTGGGAAACACCCCGTAGTGCCTCAGTCCGTCGATAACCCCGGCGGCATAGGGTTCCTGGGAGAAGTAGACATGCTTCGACTTTTTGAGCGGCTCCAGGGACTGCTCGTAGTTCCCCACCACTATGCCCCGCATAGGACTGGAAAGCATGTCCCGGTCGTTTCCGGAATCTCCGGCAGTGATGACTGATTTGGGTTCAATGTGCCACTTCCAGCTGATGTATTTCACTGCGCTCCCCTTTGATGCACGGTACGGCAGCACATCGAGGAACCGATCGTGGGAGAGCACCAGGTGGTAGGTGCATTTTGCATCATCCAGGGCCTCCTTGATGCGCTGCATCAGTGCATCAGTATCCGCTTGCGTGTCCACAAAGCAGCTGATCTTGAACTGCCGCTGGGAACCTTCATAGTTCTGCAATTCGAGTTCAGAAAACTCGCTGAGCACCTTCCTGATCGTCTCGGGATACCATCGGCGTCGTATATAATTTGACCATCCTTTATCATAGATGTAGTCCTTTCCGTAGTAGATTTCAGTCCCTACTGAGGCAATGAAGACATCAGGGACGGGAAGCCCATGCTCGGCAAGCACTTCAACAGCGGCATCCAGGTGCCTTCCCGTAGCGATACCGAATCCCAGCTCCTCACGGTGCGCTTCAAGAAGCTCCCCAAGCTCGCTGATGCTCTCCTGATCGCCGGTAAGGGTATGGTCAATATCTGCAATGAGCATACGGGATACTGAACTCAACCGCCGGGCCATGCTCTTGCTGTAGGGAGATACTTTTGCGTTTCCCTCCCTGGTCTCCAGTACCTGGTGTAAGTCGTGAAGATAGGTATCGCAGTGGGAAGCCCAGTTGTAGGTCAGCCTGATACGCTCAATGCCGCGTCTTGAGAGTTCATTCCACTGCTCTCCGTCGGTGAGCAGGGTGAGAATAGCCTGGTATACCTGCTGATGGTCATCGATGTCGACCAGGATGCCGCTTTCGCAGTTTTTCCTGATATCCTGGACGCCGCCCCGGTCGGTCCCAATAAAGGGGAGACCCGTGGCTGAGGCCTCGATGAAGGTAAGCCCGAAATTCTCCATGGATGCGGTTGACACGAAAACTCCCCGCTTCATGGCTGTGAGACGGTAGAGCTCCGGGACGTCCCGCTCGGGGCTGTGATGCTTCGGTATGGCCATCTTCCCGTAGAGATCGTAGCGGTCCATGAGCAGGAGCATATCGGTGAGCACCTGCTTCTCTCCCTCCTCCATGCTGTTGATATCCTCGCGGATTCCCGCAACGATGGCCAGGTTTGCTATGGTCTGGAGCTCCTTGCTGCTGCCGTATATGTCGATAAGCACATCGATATTCTTCCTCGCTTCAGGACGGCACAGGGCCAGGATTATTGGACGGTCGGGATTTGAGTAGAACCGTCTCAACTCATTGAGCATGCGATACTGCGCCAGCTTCTGCTCCTCAGTGATGGACGGGTCCTGAATCTCGTAATGATAGTAGGGAAAGAACTTCTTTAAATCCATACCCGGGGGAATGACCGAAAACTTTTCGAGGTCGCGGTTCTGGTAGGGCTCGTAAAGTTCGTCGCGCTCAAAGGCGGTACTGGTAATCACCAGATCAGCCTTCTTCAGCACCCGCTCCTCCTGTTTGATCCTGGTAGATATGGCATAGTGGTCTTCAATCCGTTCCCTGGTCAAACCCAAGGATTCCAAAAAGTCAAACTTGATCCTTCCCAGGGAGTGACCGGTGAACACCAGCGGGGTATTGAAGTAGTCAGAAATCTCGCATGCGATATATCCGCCGTCGGCGTAGTGGCCGTGAATAATGTCCGGGACACGGTCCTCCTGCCTGAAAAATTCGATCATGGCATCGACATACTCATCCAGATACGGCCACAGCCGTTCCTTGCGGATGTACTTTTTCCCGCCGCAGGGAAGCCGGATGATCCGGCACGCTTCGCCAAGCGGTTCCTTGTCCCTGCCGTAGTCTTTGCTGACCCGTTTGTCCTGGATCTTCCGTGTAAAAAGGTCAACCGAGATGTTGTCCCTGGATGCAAGTTCCTTGACGAGATCGATCACGTAGCGGGTCTGCCCGCCCGTATCGGCATCCCTGCCCATCTCGATTTCCTCGCTCCTGATCAGACCGTGTATGTTGACGATAGCTATGTACATGCGTTCCCCCTGCCTGTCAATAATTAGCATACTATATAATTTATTGCAGATATATACTTAAAATAAAACAACTATTAGTATATAATTCGGTATATATCATTAGTATACTAATTTCTCGTCTCAGGTTCAAGCAATAACAGCATCCAGGGCAACCTCCATCATGCTGCCGTATGACCGCTCCCGCTCTTCCGGTGACGCGGCTTCGCCCGTGCACAGAGAATCCGATACCGTCAGCAGGGTGAGCGCCTGGACCCGGTGCTTCGCTGCGATCGTGTAGAGTGCCGCTGTCTCCATCTCCACCGCAAGCACTCCATAGGATGCCCAGAGCTTCCAGTCAATATCTCCGTCATGGCCGTAGAAGGTATCGGTGCTCAGTATAGTTCCGGCATGGATGGGTACCCCCCGCTTCTCAGCAGCCCGGTACGCTTCCAGGCCAAGTGAAAAATCGGCAGCGGGCGCAAATGAGGCTCCGCGGAAGCGTATCGCGTTTACGTTCGAGTCCGTGCAGGCGGTTACCGCCATGACCAGATCACGGAGCTTCAGGCGCTCCTGGAGAGCGCCGCAGCTCCCTACCCTGACTATCCGTGCGGCTCCATAGAACCTGCAGAGCTCCTCGGCATAAATGGCGATTGACGGCATGCCCATGCCGCTGCCCATGGCAGAAACCCGTACCCCCTTCCAGGTGCCGGTAAATCCGAGCATATTACGCACAGCGTTGAACTGCTTCGCCCCTTCAAGAAATGTACTGGCAATATATTCAGCCCGAAGAGGATCCCCCGGCATAAGTACATATTCAGCTACTTCGTGAGACTCTGCTTGTATGTGAGGTGTTGCCATGACAACCTTCCCTCCTGTATGTAGAGATCATACCCCCAGTATAGGATACTTGCGGCCGTTTTTAAAGCCTGCAGGTATTGACACGGGTACCCTATTCAGATAATGTTCACAAATTCAGTGAGTTTTATGAGGATTTATGAGACTGTCAACTAAAAGCAGGTACGGCACCCGAGCGATGGTGGAAATAGCCCGGTCATACCCCGGCAGTCAGGCAACCCGCAGAGATATTGCCGAGCGCCAGCAGATTCCCGACTCCTACCTGGAAAACATCCTCGCATCACTTCGGGAAGCAGGGCTCATCATCACATCCAGGGGCGCAGGCGGGGGATGCAGGCTTGCCAGACATCCAGGAAAAATTACCGTTCTTGATATTGTTGCAGCCCTTGATGGTCCCGTGATGCCGGTTCCCTGCATTGGAGAAGCCGGAGTATGCTCCAGAAAGCTTGGATGCACAACCCGGCATATATGGAAGGAACTGCACACGGCTATGGAAGCCGTACTCGCCAGACATACCCTGGAGCACCTTCTGCAGCAGGAGCGCCAAGGCTGCATGGACTTCGTCATATAGGATTAAGGAGGTCCCATGAATATAGCATCATCAATAACCGACCTGGTGGGGAACACCCCGATGGTACGCATCCGCACGATGAGCAGAGAGACAGGAAACGAGATTATCGGAAAGCTGGAGTATTTCAATCCCCTCTCCAGCGTCAAGGACCGCATCGCCCTGGCTATGGTAGAGGACGCTGAACGCAACGGACTGCTTTCGCCGGGCTCCCTTATCATAGAGCCTACCAGCGGAAACACGGGCATAGGCCTTGCTTTCGTGGCAGCCGCAAGGGGATATCGCCTGATCCTCACCATGCCTGAATCCATGAGCGTGGAACGCAGGAAGCTCCTTAAGGCGCTGGGAGCAGAGCTGGTGCTCACTCCCGCAGCCGGCGGCATGCGGGAAGCCATCAGCACGGCACGGATGCTCACCGCACAGCATCCGGGAAGCTTTATGCCGCTCCAGTTCGAGAACCCGATCAATCCTGAGGTGCATCGGAGGACCACCGCCCGTGAAATTCTGCGGGACACCGATGGGAGGATTGATTTCTTCGTCGCGGGAATCGGTACGGGGGGAACCATCACCGGTGCGGGGGAGGTGCTTAAGGCTGAGGTGGCGGGTCTGCAGGTCATAGCAGTGGAACCGATGGAGTCATCAGTGCTGTCAGGCGGAGAACCAGGACCCCATAAAATCCAGGGGATCGGTGCGGGTTTTGTCCCGAAGGTGCTCAATACCAAGGTATACGACCGCGTGATTCCTGTAAGCTCCCAGGAAGCTGCAGAGACTGCGCGCATGGCAGCCAGAAGTGAGGGCATCTTTCTCGGCATATCATCAGGGGCGGCCCTGGCTGCGGCACGCAAGGCTGCAGGTGAAATAAGCGGCCAGGGCAAGCGCTTTGTAGTCATTCTCCCTGATATGGGAGAGCGCTACTTGTCCACCTGGATCTATTCACAGGATGAAGGAAACCAGTAAGGAGGATCATTACATGGCTTATCAATTTGAAACAAGGGCTTTGCACAGCGGTTTTTCCGTCGACGAAACCGCTTCTCGGGCGGTTCCGCTGCACCGTACCAGTTCGTACCTCTTCAGGGATACCGCCCATGCGGCAGATCTCTTCGGCCTGAAGGAGCAGGGAAACATTTACACACGGATCATGAATCCCACCCAGCAGGTGCTTGAGACACGGATGAACGATCTAGAAGGGGGTGCGGGAGCTCTGGCGCTTGCCTCCGGGACCTCCGGGATCTTCTATACGGTCATAAATGTCTGCGGCAGGGGCGACCATATGGTCTCGACATCCAACCTCTACGGCGGAACCCACACTATGTTCAGCTCCATCCTCCCGGAACTTGGGATCGACGTCACATTCGTTCCCCCGAATGATATAGCCTCGCTCGAGCAGGCAATCACTGACCGCACCCGCTTGGTGTTCACTGAAGTCATCGGAAACCCTTCCCTTGACGTCGTCAGCCTGAAGCAGTACGCCCAAGTCGCACGATCCCGCAGGATTCCCCTGGCGGTGGACTCCACATTCACCACACCCTACCTGATGAGGCCTCTTGAGCATGGGGCAGACATTGTCATCCATTCGCTCACCAAATGGCTCAGCGGATCAGGCACAGGCATCGGAGGCATTGTGATCGACGGAGGTACCTTTGACTGGAAGGATCCTCGCTTCAGGCTCTATAACGAACCTGACTCCTCCTACCACGATCTACGATTCGCCTACGATCTTCCGGAGGGAAGTGCGCCGTTCATCACACGTATGCGTCTTGTGCCGCTGCGCAATCTCGGCGCGTGCATCAGCCCGGACAATGCATGGCTGTTTCTCCAGGGAATTGAGACGCTGCCGCTTCGGATGGAGCGCCATTGCACCAACGCGATGCAGACGGCACGGTTTCTTGCAAGCCATCCCGCAGTCAGCTGGGTGCGCTACCCGGGTCTGGAGGATGATCCATCTCATCACTTTGCCTTAGATCAGTTCTCCCATGGATTTGGGGGCATGGTGGTCTTCGGCATCAAGGGAGACCGGGCAGCGGGAGAGCGGTTCATCAACTCGCTGAAGCTCTTTTCGCATCTGGCGAACGTCGGAGATGCCAAGTCACTGGCCATACACCCGGCAAGCACCACCCATTCCCAGCTATCCGAAGCAGATCAGCTGGCAGGGGGCATAACCCCGGACCTGGTGCGGCTTTCCATCGGCATTGAGCATATTGATGACATCATCGAAGATCTGAAGCAGGCCTTAGCAGAATCGGGACAGGAGTAGACATGTCCATCATCGTACCGGAAGATTACCACATCAGGGGAGTGCTCCAGCAGCGCAGGGTGCACTGCATCAGCCAGGCCGAAGCCCAGCGGCAGGATATCCGGCCGCTGCGCATAGGGATCCTCAACATCATGCCCAAGGCAGAGTCCTATGAGTACAGCCTCCTCTTTCCCCTGGGGAGGTCCATCATCCAGATAGAACCGGTGTGGCTCAGGTTCAATGCCCACTCCTACACCAGCAGCAGCAGGAGTCACCTGAAGCACTTCTACATTACCTTCGAACAGGCTGTGCAAAGCCGCGGCTTCGACGGCCTGATCATCACCGGGGCGCCAGTGGAGGAACTAGCATTTGAGGAGGTTTCCTACTGGAGCGAGCTTACTGAGATTCTGGCATATGCGCGAAAGCACATCGTCTCCACCCTGGGTATCTGCTGGGGCGGCCTTGCCCTGGCAAAGTACCTCGGTATAGATAAGGTGCGCTACCCCAGGAAGCTCTTCGGTGTTTTTCCTACCCAAAACCTTGACAGGACTCACCGGGTGACAGGAGAGCATGATGATATCTTTTGGTGCCCCCAGAGCAGGCACTCAGGTATCTGCGATGAGGTCATGGAGGAGCATGCAGAATCAGGAAGCATACGCCTGCTTGCCCATGGGGAGCAGGGGGGGTACGCCATATTCGAAAGCGGTGACGGCAGGTTTATCATGCACCTCGGTCATCCGGAATACCAGACCGAACGTCTGATTGATGAGTATCGTCGTGATGTGGAAATGGGCCGCACCGATGTGGCTAAACCTGAAAATCTGGATCTGGAGCACCCGGTCAACCAATGGAGGAGTCACGGCCTTGAATTCTTCCAGCAGTGGGTTAAGCAGGTCTACCTTGATACACCCTATGTGATCTAGGCTACCAGAGTATACCTATGCCCACTGCCGGATGATAGGAGCCAAGCGGGGTCTGCGGCATATAGGACAGCTGAGCCGAGAGATATACAAGGGATTCAGAGAACAGCAGGCTGTATGCTGCTTCTACACCGATTCCCTGGTGGAATGTGAAGAGCCACCCCTCATCCACATCCTGGGTCACCACCATGGCCTCCCACTGGAGCTGAACGCTCAGTCCTCGGGGACCGTTGAAGGGATACCAGCGGACACCCGCTGAAGCAGGGACTATCATAATAATCCGGTTGTCCCCCGTAACCCAGTCGCTGACCTCGGTAAAGGTAGCAGCGCTGAAGGGCCGAAGCGATGCAGAAAAACCTACAGCTCTCCAGGGAAGCATCAGCGCTTCAATTCCCGCCCTGGAGGTAAGCAATCCCTCTCGAAAGGAACCAAGCTTTACCGGCACACGTACACTCGCTCCGTAAAAGAAGCCTTTTGTAAAGTCAGGACATGCATCATCATCCCCTTGGGTGCAGAGGTCCTGCACGTAGGGTTCTGCCGTAATAGGAGTCGCGTCCTGCCTGTCGGTCCCCGCAATGGGAACCATAACCAGCACCATCATAAACCAAGCAACATATCTACCCATACACCCCTGCTCCTCTACACGTATAATACCCCCATTCCCAGGCAAAGACAATGTTTCCTGTACCTGTATTGAGCCGGACACGCCGACCCCGGGCAGGGCATCGTTTTGATGATGCCCTGCCGGTTGTGTCTATGCAAGATTCTGCAGGGATACGAAGTGAGAGAAAATGGACAGCCTTCACTGTAACCAGGCTCTCTTGGAAGTGCATCAGAGAAAAAGATCGTCCCGGGGATTTGCTGTTTCCGGGACGATCAATTCGCATAATACACAACCTAGTCCATCAACTCTCAAGAATCGATAAAACAAAAACCCCCAAAAAGGAAAGACCACATTGGTCTGTTTATATTGTACCAGATTTTCCGTCAAGAGGAAAGAACTATTATTATGAAATTGTAAAAAAATCATCAGGACAACAGCACCAGGAGCAGGGGGAATATAATACACAGTCCGAGGGTCGTGACGATCCATGCTGAATTGACCAGATCCAGATCAAACCCGTAGAGCACCGGGGGAATCAGTGCATTGATAGCCACAGGCATGTATATGAGCAGGATGATGATATACAGCGGCAGCCCGTCCATAATCTGGTGCATGCCGAACAGCATGGCAACAGGAATGATAATGAAAGGAATTACCAGGTACTTGATCATAACAATGGATGCCAGAATGCGCAGGTACTTACGTATCGCCCGGACCTTCAGGGTCATCCCGAAGGCAATACCTATGACGGTTGCCTGAACAGGGACCAGAATTGAGGTGAGGGTGTTCAGCACAGTGGTATGCTGCACACCGGATACCCTGAGTGCAAGACCGATGCACACCGAAATAAGCGGTATGTATATGACCGGCGAGCTGGAGAATCCCTTCAGAGATATCTGAAAGGGCGCCTTATGCCCGCGGGATATATTATGGGAGACCAGGTACCCGTAGCCGAAATTCACTATGGGGGACAGCACAATTGCGAGCATGACCAAAGCATAGCCGGTATGGCCGAAGAGCAGCAGGGCTGCAAGGCCGCCGAATGTACCAAAGTTGCTGAACGCAACAGAGACAAAGAACGATGCTGCAGTGCTGTCGTCGTAACGCGCCCTCCTGCCGATGTAGACCGCCGAAAACATGCTTACCCATGCATAGACCACCCCGAAGAAGACCATCAGAAGCAGCTTGGGAGAAATCAGCTGGAGCGTCCAGAACGAGTTGATCACCGGTATGGGTTCAAGCATGATAATCGCCAGCACCTTCATGTACTTGGAGACAGTACGAAGCTGCATATCCGTTGCGGCATTCCTGCTCAGCACCACAGATTTAAGCACATAGCCGAGCAGGATGCTTCCCAAAGCTGTAGAGAAAAACAGCAGTAAGGTCCCGGTCATGCGCGGCACCCCGCAGCTACCGGGAAACAGGCGATTCTTCGTTCATGCATGGAGATCCATTCCTTTTCAGATGTATCTCACCATCTATGCATGTTTGCCCTGGAAAATCAAGTATCTGCGCTCAGTCTATCTCACGATCCTGCTGCTGCTTGCGCTTGTCCATCATGCGGTTAAAGAACTTCAGCTTTAGATAGCCTATCACGATCACTGCAATGACAATGACCACCCACCAGTACCATGCCATGGCATCTCCTCCTCTGCACAACGTTCAGCACCAGTGTATCACAGGTACTTCCAATTTCATATGTGGAATACTTCTCCCTTCGTGGTATACTGGACTGAGATATTCACCAGGAGCAGGATATGGGAGATACGACATCCCGGGCGGCACTCATGCATGCACTGAAGGAGCGCGAAAAGGAGCTTGATGCGCTCTACAGTCTTGCCCAGCTCTTTCTCAGCAATACTCCGGTTGCCCGGATTCTGGAGCGAACGGCAAACATCCTTGTGCAGGCGCTTCAGTATCCTGACTGCGCCTGGGCGGCTGTCAAGACACCTGCCATGACCGTCTCCACAGGAGCTAAGGAAGGTGTGCCATCTGACACTCAAGTATCCGTGTATCCCTACAGCATTGAAAAACAGCTTACAGTGACGGTCTCCTACTACCCGTCGGCAGGTGAAGAGCTTCTGCTGGATTCCAGGGAGCGCTACCTCATTGAGTCCACATCCGCCTTCCTTGCTGAAATGCTCCACCAGAAGGATACCGACACCGTACTCAGGGAATCTGCCAAGATACTCCAGCAGCGCTCTGAGGAACTTGCCGACAAGCACATCGCCCTTAAGGAGGTGCTTGCACAAATCGAAGGTGAGAAGCAGGAGATCTACCGGAACCAGCGCAGGTACATTGAGATGTTTGTCCTCCCCTACCTGTTCCAACTGGAGAAAAGCACCTCACTGTCCTCGACAGACCGCACCTGCCTCGATTTGCTCGGCAAGTCTCTCAAGGCTATCCTGTCAGGGCGGGAGGGAAGGCTGCTTTCCCGAACCAGATCGCTGAGTCCCCGGGAGACAGAAATCTGCAGTCTCGTAAGAAACGGCATGTCATCTAAGGAGATCGCTTCATTTCTCAACCTGGCCGAATCTACCGTGGAACGTCATCGGTGCACGATACGCAAGAAGCTCGGCATTACCCGTAGCTCCGTGAATCTGATCAGCTACCTGCAAAGCAATGAATAACCCTGTAAATACCATGTAATATTTCTACATGGTATTACCAGATTGCCCTGCAGGAACATACCCTCTATGATTAACAGGTAGAAAGTAAGCCTCGTTTTGCCTAGGAGAACGCTTGTGAAAGGCGCTCCTTTTTTATTGAGATGGAGGAGACGATGGAAGATCGAAGGATTATTCTCAATCACAGCAATTACCTGGTACTCAAGGGACTCGTTGAAACCCTGCAGCGCTCAGGCAAGCTCAAGCAGCCGCACTTTGCACGGTTAGCCAGGGAACTGAAGGAAGCTATTGTAATGGACTCGGACACCATCCCCGATCATATCATTACAATCCATTCCCGGGTCACCTACACCGATGTGGATGCAGACACCACAAGTGAAGCAGTCATCGTCTTTCCCGCTCAGACGAACCTCGCCCCTGATCACATCTCCATTCTCACACCTCTAGGCATGGCCCTCATCGGGGAGCGTAAAAATACCATTGTGGAGTACGCTGCTCCGGGAGGAACCTATCGGCTGAGAATTGATGATGTAAGGCAGAATGCGCTTCAGCTCACTGAAGAAGACCTGTAAGCCATGGTATCCAGAGATACCCTTGACTGTCAGGAGCTCACCCTCCTGGAATCCTTCTTGGCAAAAAAAGCCTCCGTCAAGCCAAGGTACCGGAAAATAGTCCAACAGCGCTACCAGGATCTGCAGGATCTCTTTGCGGTGTACTCACACTTCCCGTCCATTGTTGAAAGGCATCACATGTCAGGTAAGAACTGCAGCATCGATACCCTCATAGAGGTGCTGCTTGCAGACGGATGCAACCACCTGGTGCTCCTGCCGACCAAAGTCGCTCTCGGCAGGAGCTTCATGATCGCAAAGTTCAATTTCTTCGGGTTTCTCCGATTTCTCTGCATTGAGCACCGTGAACTCAGCTCGCTGGAGGCGGGATTCAGGCGCCTTTGGGAAACCGCCATGTTCTCGCTGCTCCTGGAGGATGTGTATCAGGTGATCATTGAACGAGCGGACCGGTACACGGATCAAGTGAGAAGACAGGCGGCTGATGACCTGGTGCATTTATGGGAGTTTCGCTTTGATAACAATGTAACCACCTATGCACCCATACTTATTGAGCTGTGGCAGGTGCGCAGGGATATTGCACCGGTATTCGGCACAATGCTTGGAACCATTGAGCTCCTGAAGCTCTCAAGCAAGCTTCCTGAACGATGGCATGAGTTCATCATGTCGCGCGCAATAGACCAGGAAGTTACCCAGGCGCTGGAGGAGTTCATCTTCGGCTTGACCCGGAAAGAGATCATCACCGTGCGTGATGAGATGCAGAGAAACAACATGATGGTCATTGACCGGGATGATGTCAGCAGTTTGTTAAGCAGCAGCTTTTGTGATGACGCGGAAGAGCACATCGATCCGCGGCATCTCTATCGGTTCTACCAGAAGCGTATGGCCAGACGGCCATATGCCGGATCACTAGGCACGAACCGGACCCTTGAGGAGATTCTCCTGGTCTATCTCATCGAGGAAAAACAGCGCATGCATCAGCAAGCATGACGCTTCACCTCTTCCCATGTTGGTATTGCCGCTATCCCGCCGATCCGGGTTGCGCATACCGCGGCAGCGCGGGATGCAACTGACAGTGCCTCTGCAGCAGGATATCCCCGTGCCAGCGAGCCTGCGTAAAACCCGATGAAGGTATCCCCCGCGCACGTAGTATCCACTGCATCCACCCTAACCGCATCTACTGAGTGCACCTTGCCGGCATGCATCCATAGTGAACCCCGTTCACCCAGGGTGATCACCACTGTCCCTTCGGGACACCGGGAGGCTATACCGCCGATAAGTGCTGACGGGTCGCTCGGCCCGTCCGGGATGAGCATGCGTGCCTCACCCTCATTAAGCACGATGGTATGTGCGATCTCCAGGGGATACTGCGCGGTCTCGGGGGTGCATGGGGCAGGGTTGAACAGGATCCTAAGCCCCCGTCGGTGAGCCTGCTCCATGATATACGGGACACGGGTTATCTCGTTCTGGAGCATAATCGTGTCGCCGGGGCCGAAACAGTCCAGCACTGAAATGATATGCTCCTTGTCAAAGCAGAAGTTCTCGCCGGGAATAAGCACAATGGCATTCTCCCCTTCAGGGGTGATCTGGATGACTGCCTCCCCGGTTCTGCCGCTGCCGATATGCAGGTGCGTGCAGTCCACCCCCTGCTTGGTCAATACCTCGGCAATCTCTCCCCCGTCACTGCCGCAGCGGCCGGCAAACCATGTCGCAGCTCCGCTTCTGGCGGCCGCCACCGCCTGGTTTGCCCCTTTGCCCCCGATGCCGCACGCTGAAGTTGTGCTGTGGATCGTCTCGCCCGGTCGTGTAATGCGGGGAACAAAAAATAACAGGTCACGATTTACCGAGCCCATGGATATGATACGGTTCACTGCCACCCTCCGCCTATAAGCCGCTACCTGCGCAGCCCGTCTATAAGGAACTCCATCCGGTTTTCCACGTTCACTTCGCTCATTCCTGAATCCATATCCAGAAACAGGAGGTTGACCTGGGGGAATACCTGCTTGAGCTTGCGCTCAACTCCTTTGGCTATCACATGGTTGGCAATGCACCCGAAGGGCTGGAGGCAGACCACATTATCCACCCCCTCTTCAGCAAACGATACGATATCCCCTGCCAAAAGCCACGATTCACCAAACTGGTTGATGAGGTCCAGCACCAAGGAGGCGCGTTCGGCCATCTGCTTGATAGGATGAAACGGAGTTAGTTCGCCCCTGAAATCCTTCAGGATGGCATTGACCTGGGTAATCGTTCGCCCCACATACCGTTCCGCCCGGGATATGAGGTGGAGAACGAACCATTTCACCCGCTCTATATGATTCTGAGCGTTATATGGCGTAGAAACCAGGGGAATGAGGAAAAAGTCAATCAGCGGCGGCACTTCCGGCTGTATGGACCGCTTGATCAGCCAGTCGGTAATATAGAGGTTCCCGAAGGGATTGAACTTCACGTAAATCTCTCCGACTATCCCCACTCTGGGAATACTGCCGACATCCCGGACAGGAAGCGCATTGAACGCTTCCACCGCATCCCTGATGAGTGCGAACATGGTTTTCTTAGCACGGTGATCAATGATCTTCCTGCCCTCTTCTATGAAGTGCTGCGCCAGTTTAAGAGAAGATCCGGGAACCTGCTCCCTGACGGCACTGTAGTAGTACAGTTTTGCCATGGCATCACCAAAGAGCATGCCATAGAGCGCCGTCAGGGCAAAGGGGAGCGTCTTGACCCGGAATCCAGGCTGCTGATTCATTGCGCTGCTCCCGACGCTCTTGGTAGAAGCAGTAACCACCGGGATATTGTCGTATCCTGCCCTGATGAGCGCCTGCTTCATGAGGGATACGTAACTCGACGCCCGGCACTGCCCGCCTGTCTGGGTCAGCCCGACTGCTACATTGGAGAGATCATAACGTCCGCTCCGCAGCGCCTTGAGCACATCCCCGATGACAATCGTTGCCGGGTAGCAGATATCGTTGTTCGAGTACCTGAGCCCGAGCTTGATGCTCTCCTGGTCCGCCATGGGGAGAATCTCAATGGAGTAGCCCTGCTTTCGGTAGGCCGCTATGATGAAATCCGTATAGAACGGGGAAAACTGCGGAGCAAGCACCGTACGCTTGATATCCCGCTTGGTGAATATCGGCAGCTCCTTGCGCACCAGAGCCACATGCGACCGGATGCGCTTTCCCTTACGCAGGGCCATGGACTCCACCAGGGACCTGACCCTGAGCTTCACCGAACCCGGGCTGGTCATCTCGTCAATCTTAATGAGCGTGGGATACTTTCCGTACTGGTTCAGGATCGCCTTGATTTCATCAATAGTCAGCGCATCGGGACCGCATCCGAAGGAGTTGGTCTGGACCACCTCCACATGTCTCTGGCTCCCTGCCCAATGGGCAGCGTAGAACATGCGGTTCGGGTAGCCCCACTGGGTGAGGACTTGGACCTTGGGCAGCCTGCCGAGCACCGGTTCGGGTATGGAGTCTTCCGTGATGCAGTCAAGCCCCTGGGAGGTTATGATCTCCGGGATCTTCATGTTCACCAGGGGATCAAGGTGATAGGGCCTGCCGAGGAGCAGCATGACCGTCCGGCCCTCCTTCCTGGCCAGGGCCAGGACCCTCTCCGCCTCTGTTCGCACCTGCTCCTTGAACCTGCGGATCTCCTTCACCGATGCCGCGTACGCCTTGGCTGCAGTCCGCTCAGGTATTCCCAGCGATACGAGATACTGCACGCAGCGCTTCTTCAGCAGCCGGAGATCATGGAAGCTCATGGCCATAGCGTCCAGCGGAATGTTCCAGGTACTCTCGGGATCAATGGCTGACTCGATGACCTGGGGGTATCCGGTGACCACGGGACAGTTGAATGTGTTCAGGGTATTTTTAAACTCCCTCCTCGTATAGCGTACCTTGGGAAAGAATATCCGGTCCACACCCTTTTCCTTCAGGTTTATAATATGCCCGTTGGTAATCTTTGCGGGATAGCAGATGTTCTCGGACATCACTGAAGGGTAGCCTTTCACCACAAGGTCCTGGGTAGAGGGATCTGAGAGTACAACCTTGATGCCGCTTTCGGTGAACAGGGTGCACCAGAACGGGAAGTCTTCCCACATATTCAGCACCCTGGGAATGCCGATGGTAATACCTGACGGCGTTACCTTGGGGGAGGGTTCCATGGAGCGGTTGAAGAGCAAAGTCCTTTTATATGCGGGGAGGTTGTAGCCCGCCTTGACTGTCTTCCCGCTGTTTGAGAAAACATGCTCGCATTTGTTCCCGGTATAGAACCTGGCAGCCTTGCCGGACTCATCCGTCCGGTGGGGAAAGGTGCACACGGTCACCTCGCACTGGTTCTCGCATCCATTGCAGCGAATTGCCTTTCGCTGGTAGACCGTTGCCTCCTCCAGTTCGTTGAGACCGATGAACCCGCTCTCCTCCGGCTGCTTTTCATAGGCGTCCCGCGCCAGCAGCGCAGCCCCCCACGCACCCATAAGCTCAGCGCGGTCAGGCTTCACCACCTCGCGGTCAATAACAAGCTCCAGCGCGCGGAGCACCGCGGGATTATTGAAGGTTCCTCCCTGCACAACAATATGCTTTCCCAGCACCGCTGTGTCGGTGATCTTAAGCACCTTGTTCAGGCAGTTCTTGATCACCGAGTAGGCAAGTCCCGCAGAGATGTCCGCGCTGCTTCCTCCCTCCCGCAGCACCTGCTTCACCTTGGAATTCATGAAGACAGTGCACCGGGATCCCAGGTCGCATGGATCTGCGGATGTGCACGCCCGTCTGGCAAACTCCTCCACGCTCAGATGCATAGCCTGGGCAAATGTCTGAATAAAGGAGCCGCACCCGGAAGAGCATGATTCGTTGAGTTCAATATTGCTGACGATCCCGTCATTGATGAAGAGGGCCTTCATGTCCTGACCGCCGATATCCAGGATGAATGATACCTCGGGCTCAAAGAACCGCGCTCCCCGGTAGTGCGCCATGGTCTCCACCATGCCTTCATCCAGGGAAAACGCAAATTTGATCAGGTCCTCCCCGTACCCTGTGGAAGCGCTCCTGAGAATCTCAACCGATACGCCGTCCTCCTCCAGCTTTTCCTTGAGCTCCTTAAGCCCCTGCCTCACCGCCTGGACCGAGTTCCCCCGGTTCGGGGCATAGTAGGAAAACCCGATATTTCCCTCACGGTCAATAAGCACAATCTTGGTGGTAGTGGATCCGGAATCAATACCCAGGTAGGCGGTGCTCAGGTGAAAATGCTTCAGGGGAACTGAAGGCAGCTTGTGCGCAGCCTTCTTCTTTTCCCAGGAGATAAACTCCTGTTCATCCTTGAAAAGCGGCTCCAGTGAGCTCGTACTGACCAGGCGAGAGAGAGACGACACATCCAGAAGTTTTCTCAGGGCATCGAGGGTAATTACCTTCCCCGTAGTTTCAGCCCGCAGCGCCGCGCCTACTGAAGGAATGAGCTCGGGTGTGAGGTCGCTCTTCACCGACAGAGGATCGGTGACATCTCCACTGTCAAGTTCAAGGACCTCCATGAACATCTCCTTGAGCGCTTCCTGGTAGGCGAAGGGGCCTCCGGCAAAGAGTACCTGGGGAACAATGTCCCGGCCTCTGGCCAATGCGCCCACCACCTGCAGGGCAACCGACCGGTAGACTGATGCGGCGATGTTCTCAGGTGAAATATCCCGGCTCATGAGGTTCTGCACATCAGTCTTGGCAAACACCCCGCAGCGGGAGGCTATGGGGTAGCATGCGGTATGGCGTTTCGCCAGGTCGCTGAGCCGGTCCACCGGCACATCAAGGAGGGAAGCCATCTGGTCGATGAACGCTCCGGTACCCCCGGCGCAGTTCCCGTTCATCCTGATGTCAGGACGCAGCTGGTCATCAAAAAAGATGATCTTGGTGTCTTCCCCTCCCAGATCAATAAAGGTCCGCACTTCGGGAAGCCACTTCCTCATCACCTCGGCGGATGCGGCAACCTCCTGGACAAAGGGCAGACCAGAGCGCTCAGCAACTCCCATGCCCGCAGTGCCGGTAAAGAGCACACGAATGTGCTCCTCTCTGCAGCACTCCTCAAGTTCGCCCAGAATATCAAGCAGGACAGGAAACACCTCAGTCTGATGACGGCGGTAGGTGCTGTAACATACGGTGTAGTCACGGTCAAGCAGGCTCAGCTTAACCGTTGTAGAACCTATATCTATACCCAGGTAATATGCACTCTTCATGAGTCTTGCAGGAATCCTGCACTCCCTTATCTATTGCTTACTGTACTGGTCAATCATAT
>SKXS01000129.1 GCA_007128345.1 Spirochaetia bacterium | reverse complement strand
TTGTTATTGTTCTGGTGGCAAACAGCTCAAAACAAAATCAAACCCCCTCCTCTGATAAAAGCTCGTCTCATGAGAAGGCGGTGCAGAAACTGAAAGAAAGGTATGCTGGAGGTGAAATTAGCCGGGAAGAGTATAAACAAATGATGGAAGACTTGAAAGAGTAGCACGAAGAAATTATTCTTAATAGTAGGGAAAGCTATCTCTAGCTGCAAGCTGAATGAAAACCGAATGAAAAGAAAAGCGCTTTGTGGAGAGGAGTTCTATCCGCAATTGATATGCCGGGGCTGTTGTTGATTTCCAAGTTGTAAAAAAAAGGCTCTTTTCGTCAAGTCAAGTTTACAGCTTCTGTGCAGCAAGATTAAAGGCAGTTGAGCATGTATAATTTGTTAGCTTATAGCCATTTTCTTACCAAACACTGGTGCGGTATATGCTTTAGGTGTGATTATTTATAATCTTTTCGTCCAGACACTAAATAAGAATTTCTTGTTGATGAGGCAGTCTTAGGGATGATTATATAAAGGCAATGTATATCATATAATCTCGCGCAGTGTTCAGCATAAATCTCTAAAAAATCATACAAATTTTTCTTTTTAAAAGACATATAGACGTTGATGTTTATGGGATATACTCATATCACTCCGGATAAGCTGCGAGTTGTGGCTGAGGCAACCGAACGGCTGTATTTTTCCGGAGGATAATGTGTTGGAGATAATGAAGAGATGATCTAATAGACTTACCGGGTGATAACAATAGGAGAAAATGTAATTGAAGAAATCTTATCCCACCTTGAGAATAGGTATTTCACAACCATAAAAATCGTTGAACTGCTCCGGCTAGAAATAATAACTCAGCTGTACTCCTGACGCATAGCTGAAGTCACCTCCTGGCCCGCGCATAACAGATGCATCAATACGTAGTTCCAATCCGCCTCTGAGCTCTGTTGTTATGAAGGGGTTGACCACTGTAAGCCAGTCTGATGTCTCAGTAATCACAGCAATTCCTGCCTGGGTGAAGTAACTCAGTTCAACTGTGGCAGCTAAAGCCAGAAGGTCGTTGATTGAAGGTACCGAAGCTCCCGCGAGCATCTGCTGCAGGAGGCCAGTGCCGAGCACTTCGCTTCCGAGGTTGTTCATGAGAAACCGCATATATTCAGCTTGGAGATATAACATTTTTTCTTCGTATTCAGGTCCTAACTGGAAGCTGAAGTCAATTCCTCCCTGGATCACCACGTCATGGGTCTGATCATCAGTGTTACGCAGATATCCGGCAGCCGCATATATCCCTGCAGGTCCAAGATCCCCGCTGTAGGTTATACCTGTTTTCAGCAGTGCATTGCTGTAGACCACCTGTGTGCTGATGTCATGACCCGGGACGGGAACACGCAGCCGGGCACCATAGCTGAGCGCATCCGGGGAAGAGAATAATCCTGCCTTCGGAAAACTGACCACTGTCTGCAGGCTGGAACGCTCGCCGAGGGCGAAGAATACCCTGAAACCGTCCACCTCTGGGGCAAAGGACCTGCCTGCAAAGTTATCCAGGGAAGTTCCATAGTCCAGGGGATTGAGCATGGCGCCGTAGGACCAGGAGACAGGCTGCCGACCTGCAGTGATGTGTCCGTAATTGGTATGGTAGCGAAGATACGCATACTTGATGCCAAGCGGGGGTATGGTGTTATTCAACGAAGCTCTCAAAACCAGTCTGAGATCTACATCCTGGGAGGAGGGGAGGTAGAACTCCAGTTCGCTGGTGCCGGAAAACTGTGTCTGCAGATCATTGCCGTAGAATACGCCGCTCTGGACCTCCATTTTCCCGCCGATGTCAGCTGCGCCGAGGGGCTTCTGAAGGGGAGAGAATGCTCCAAGAAGCATCGCTAGGCTGATCAGGGTGATCATGCTCTTCATATTAAATTATTTCCTCCTATCTCTGAAGCGACCTGAGCGATATCAGGCCCTCGGGTATCTCATAGTCCAGGTCGATTTCGATGATCTCCATACGGGTCTTAGACCCAGCTTTCAGTTTGTCCTCCATAACCATCTCCATGGGCATCCAGCGCCCTTCCTGGACCTCTTCAACCCTGGTGGTTACCATCTCCTTCAGGAGCCTTCCTCCTCGGGCGTACATCTCATCCTTGAGTATCACGAAGCGCTGGGAATCCACCAGAAACCTCCGGTGGTGGTACGCAGGACGGGCATCCGGGGCTGCATAGGCTTCAATTACATAGACTTGCCTGCCTTCGTAGGTTTCTTCCCCGGTCAGTTCAAACGTGTAGAGGCTGGTCAGGTTCTCACTCTCTAAAGCATCCTGGTAGGAGAAGTCGCTCCCCATCATGTTCTGCTCAAGCATATGACCTGATATCCTGACTAAGTCCTCGGCATCAGGGAAAAACATCCACATTTCGTCATCAATGAGCAGATACTTTGTTCCCCGGTCCCTGGGATTAGTGAATTCACTGAGTGCTTGTGCAGTAGTTCCGTCATTTTCCATGTAGGTGACCATCTGCTTACGGATCTCACGACCACGATCGGTGATAACCAGTTCTGACTCAAACCGTGCTGAACCGATGAACTGGTTTTCATCAACAAGATCCATGATCTCCGTACCGGTCAGGTCGCCCGCAGAGACCGAAAAAGCGGTCATCAATGTTAGGAGGAATAGTGTCACTATTCGTTTCAACATACCGTACATCCTTATTATACAAGTGAATTAGCCCGATCAATCGTCTCCGTAGTGGAGGGCGTCCACGGGTTCCAATTTAGCCGCCTTAAACGCGGGCAGAAAGCTTGCCAAGGTGACCACAACGGTTCCCATGATAAAACTGAATACCAGATTCTCCATGCTGAAGCTCAGATAAAACACCGGTTCGATGAGGATGTCAGCTTCGGAAGTGAACATATCGAATGCCTCTACGTAGAATCCGGCCTGTGAATAGTACAGGGTAAGCAGCCCTCCCACAGCAGATCCGATCAGGCTTCCTATCACGCCGATGAAAAAGCCTTCGAGAATGAACACACCCATGATCTCTCTGCTGGACAAACCGAGGGCACTCATCATGCCTATCTCCGCTGTACGTTCACGGACGATCATGGTCAGTGTGCTGACTACTACGATAGTACCCATGACAACAAAGAGCAAGTATGCTGCAAACATTATGTTGTCCATTTCTGAATACATCTCAACGAAAGGATTGGCCTGGTTCCACGGTACCGCCAGGTATTCATCAGATCCTTGTTCATGAAGGAGTGTGCGCATATCCGCAAGGAGCGCTTCGGTAGTATCCGTAGAGTAGGTGTATACCAGCAGTTCAGATGCCTCGTCATCCAGCCAGAGCATGTCCTGTGCTGTGTCTAGGGGTACATAGAAGATCACATTGTCCAAGTCTGATACGCCGGAGTCCCTTACCCCGACTATCTGAAAGGTCCGTCCTCTGAGGGACTGGAATGCATCAGAAAACACTAACGTAACCCGGTCCCCGACCTCAGCCTTCAGGTCCTCCATGAGTCCTGACCCGACGAGAATTTCATTGCCCTCTTTGATCATCCTGCCAGATGAAATATCTTCTGCCAGTGCTCCGTATGTGCGCTCCCGTTGAACATCGATGCCGATTCCCATCATGCGGACCATGTCGTCATCCCTGCTTGCCATGGCGCCGAAGCGGACTCTCGGCATGACATACCGCACGGAGCTGTGCTGCTCCAGTTCTTCAACCATGGATGATATTCCTGCAGAATTAAACCCGTCCATCATATGGTCCAGGGGAAGCAGCATTTCTCTGAGGGCATATTCTTCGGTGGTAATGCGCACATGTCCGTACATGTTGTCGATGTAGAGCCTGAAGCTTGACTCCGTAAGGCTCTTCACGAATCCCCGGGAAAAGATCACGATGAGCACCACTGCTGCTACAGCCAGGAGCGCTATGCCGGTCCGCAGTCCATGGCGTTTCAAGTTTCTCCAAGCTATGGTTATCAGGTGCATTTCTGGTATCCTCCCGGTTACCTTTTCTCGATGGCGTCGATCGGGTTCTTCCTGGCAGCCCATAGGGCGGGAAGAATGCTTGCAATGATCGAAACGATGACAACTATGACGAATATCAGGAGGAACGCATCAAAGTTCCATGGGCCGTATATCCGCCCTGATACCGGTACTCCTATCTCGCTGAAGTCCATGAAGATATCCATATCAAATCCGTAGGTGTTGAAGAAAAATATGATGACTGCCCCGATCAGACATCCCAGGGCTCCGCCGACCACGCCTATACCGCCAGCTTCCAGCATAAATAACCTCAGGATGGATGATTCTCCCATTCCCATGGCCTTCATCATGCCGATTTCCTTCTCGCGTTCAATTGCGGAGAGCACCACGGCACTGATGATGCCGATTGCACCCACCAGCAGGAACAGGGCAAGCAAAAAATACGTCTCTAAGTATCCCCATTGCTCAAGGGAGACGAGAAAATCCGCACCTTCACGATAGGATCTTGCCTGGAGTGGATTTCCTCCAAGGGTATCCATAAGGGCGTTTGACTGGGAAGATGCCAGTTCACGGTCCTCAAGGCGGACCATAAGCTGGGTAACAGCAAGATCTTCAACCCCGATGCGCGGTGCTGCATGCTCCCGGTTGACAAATACGGTTGTCAAGTTGATGTCCGGGTGGGGAGTGGTCACAATACCGGTTACTTCACCCTCTATGGTATTGAAAGAACCCCCGATATCGGTAAACCGCATGACAAAATATTCCCCCACATCCAGGTCAAAGAATTCTGCCAGGCGGCTTCCTATGACTACTCCTGGTCCGTTACCGTCCAGGAATGTACCCGCAACAATGTACTGACTGTTCATAAATACGTCGTTGAATGTGTCAGGATCAACAGCGCGGACTCTGACGGGAAACTCATATCGTCCGGATATGAAGTCAGCAGAGAACTCAAGTATTCCTGTCATCGCCTGATATCCCTTGAGCTTTTGGACATCTGATATAAGCCGGTCCTCGGGAATGAAGCGTTTTCCTATAGGAAGGGTATGGCTCTTTTCAGATTCAGTGAAGTAGTCCTTCCGGGCGATTTCAATATGGGGTATTTCAAAGTCGATGACATTTCTGAACGATACGTCCATCATGCCTACCATCAGGGATTCAAAGAGGATGAACATGGCTACAGCTAATACGAGGATGCTCGAGATGATAAGCGTTCTGCCGCGTCTGCGAAATACATTCCGCGCGGCTAAGCGCAGTAAAAACATAGTGTACTACCTCTCCGTATCCTGGGAAATATTCCCGTCCCTGATTTCAACCATGCGCCGTGCATATTCCATCACCATGGGGTCATGGGTTGAGAAAATGAAGGTGGTATGGAGCTCCCGGTTCATCCTCAGCATGACCTCGATTACTTCCTTACTGGTCTTGGAGTCCAGATTAGCCGTAGGTTCGTCTGCCAGTACCAGCTTCGGATGCTTCACCAGGGCTCTGGCAACAGCTACCCGCTGCTTCTGGCCTCCTGAAAGCTGGTTCGGCCTGCGGTGCATCAACTCGCTTAATCCCACATGATCCAGCATATCAGTCACTTGTGAGTGTATTTTCTTACTGTCTCTGATGCCGGTAATCTTCAGCGCGAATTCAACATTCTCATATGCGGTGAGCACAGGGATGAGGTTGTAGCTCTGGAATATAAATCCGACATGAAACCTGCGGTGCGCTGCCTGTTCATGACGGTTCATGCTGCCGATCGGTTTATCTAAAAAAACAACTGAACCCGAGGTCGGCCTGTCCAGCGCTCCAATCAAGTTCAGCAGTGTTGTTTTCCCTGAACCTGACGGGCCGAACACCGTGGTGAATTCACCTTTGCTGATGGTCAGGTCAACTCCATTCAGGGCATGAACCTGCAGGTCCCCCTGACCATAGGTTTTATCTACGTGCTCGAGAGTCAACAGTGACATGACAATACGCTCCCTTATGGTAGTAGCATTATGTACGTCAGTGTATTATAACAATAACACACTGATACACATATGCTAGCATGCGGAACAAGAGATGTCAAAGGGGTTTTCACCTTTTTATTATTGTTTGTATCTACAGGTGAAGATTCATACAATAGATTTTGCCTTGAAAAGTGATTACACGCTTTTAGATAATACAATTTTCTGAAATCCATAAAAGGCAGATATAAAGAATGCCAGTTCCCGCACATTCGCAGGAACTGGTTCTTAGGCAAACAACTATTTCAGCAAAGGAGCTGCTGCACCGGCAACAGCCCGGGGTGCATCACGGGTATAGAATGACGGTAGGAACTGATTTTCCATGTTCTGCCGTATGTCTCTTCGTGACATCCAGGATATGATGTCGTTATACAGACGTCGATCGTAGGCTGCGGACGCCATCATGCCGTCACTGCCGTCTCCCAGATATGGACCGTAGACAAACGTGTAGGAATTATTGCCGCTTGAAACGCTGAACTCTACCGCATCAAAAAGCCAGAAGGTATGCTTGTTGAGAGTCTGTATCCGTGCGAGTTCAGAGGGATGCTGGAAGCTGCTGATGTCGATCTGTTCAAAAGTACTGTATAAGGCAGGGAAGACGCCGGGAGCAAATCCGCTTGAAACATCCAGTCGTTCGTAGCGAGAAAGCTCAGATGACAGCTCCCATGCGTTGGTTCCCGGTGCTGCGGGATTGACCAGGATACTGCGGCTTGAAGACATGTCGCCGAGCTGTCCGGTCACCTGCCTGCCGGTGTGCAGTATTGCCGAGACGGAAAATCCTCCGTCATCGCTTTGCGCATAGGTGAAGGTATCCTCGGCAATGGCTTCATCGGTTTCAAGATCCACCAGGACAAATCTGAAACTGGTGCTGGCGGATGCTTTCAGTGAAACAGTCTCAATCTCCCAGTCGGCTGAAACACTGCTGTGTATCGGCCTCTTTTCCCTGATGATCTTTACATCCGATACCGTGTCAGGAACAACATGGAGCATCATATGAGCTCCGTGTCCTCTGGCAAAATCCTCAGCGCCATGAGTATCGCCTATTGGGGCGGCAAACCGGTTGGGTACGGTAACGATTTCCACGAGATCAAGCTTTGCCAGTTCCGCCTCAATAGCCGGGACCATATCATTGCTGTTAAGGAAGAAATTGGTGTCCGGACCAGTAAATATAAAAAGCTTCAATGTGGCGAATTCACGGGCCCGTGCAATCTTCCAGTCAATATCGGATTCGGGATTCAGCCGCTTTACCTGCTGGAAATGCGCCAGCGCTTCCCTGGCAGTATCCCGTGTTCTGTGGCTCAGCAGCACAGAACCTTCCCGCTCATGTACATCTGCAATACGACTCTGGGCGGCTAAGCCTCGTTCCAGCACGCCTTCGGGATCAGGATTCAGTTCAGTTTTCCCTGCATTGTACACCATCCGGTGCAGTGCAATCAGCTGGTTGTAGTACGGTAGTGCTTTGACTGCCTCCCAAGGAGAGTCCAGAAACTCCCGCGCGGCAATCTCTGCTTCCAGCCGGGATACAGCGCGATTCCATGCTCCAGAAAGCACCTGCTGGGCTTCCTGAGAGCCGGGCTCCTCCTCCAGGGCTTCGAGAGCCATCTGGATTGCCTGCACATCATCACCCCTGCTGTATGCATCTAGAGCAATTTCTAACGGCGAGGGAGTCGCGCATGAGGTGAGTACGGCTGCAGTCATACACATGGCCAGCAAGCCTAAAAGTAACCTGCTGAAGGACTTTCGTGCTGGTGCACTACCAAAGTAGGTCATAACATGCTCCTTTTTCTTTTAATTAAGGCATACTACACCGTTTTTTATTGCTGATGGAATACTGAAATCAAATTATTTTGAAATATCCCCTGATGATGCGTCAAGCTGTGCATGGTATCT
>SKXS01000134.1 GCA_007128345.1 Spirochaetia bacterium | reverse complement strand
GTGGTTACCGTGCTGGTTCCCAGCATGGCGCCCACAGTAGTGCCGATGGCGTCGGACATGAGGGCCATCTTGCAGTGCGGGATCTCCCCGTCTTTGGTAAGCAGGCCGGCTTTCGTGGATACCCCGATGAGGGTCCCCACGGTGTCGAACATGTCAACAAAGAGGAGGGTGAACAGTACGATGACCATGTCAAACGTGAATACCTGGGAAAAGTCAAACTGCAGGAAAATCGGGGCGAGGGAGGGCGGTGCCCAGGATCCTCCCGGCCATGAAGTGATCCCGAAGGGCACTCCGATAAGGGTTGTCAGGATGATACCGATGAGCAGGGCTCCGCGCAGCTTGAAAGCCAGCAGCACGCCGGTGATCACCAGACCGATGAGGGCAAGCAGTGCCGTCCCGTGGGTCAGGTCTCCCAGTTCCACAAGAGTCGGTCCCCCGACGACGATTCCTGCATTCTGGAAGCCGATGAACGCGATGAAGAGCCCGATACCAACCGAAATGGCCCGTTTCACGTCTGTCGGGATGCTGTTGACAATCGCTTCACGGATATTGAAGAGGGTCAGCAGGATGAAGATAATCCCTTCAATGAACACCGCGGTCAGAGCAAACTGCCAGGGATACCCGAGGCCGATGACGATACCGAAGGCAAAGAACGCATTCAGTCCCATCCCCGGAGCCAGAGCAAAGGGGAGATTTGTGGTAAATGCCATGACCAGGGTGGCAATGGCTGATGCAAGGGCGGTAGCGGTAAAGAGCGCACCAAAATCCATTCCTGTCTCGCTGAGTATCAGCGGGTTTACAATGAGAATGTAAGCCATAGTCAGGAACGTGGTCAGTCCTGCAAGAACTTCTATTTTGACGGTTGTCTTGTGCTCCTGCAGTTTAAACAGCTTTTCCATCTGAACACTCCTTGTAATGTAATTAGCATTATTCTACATGGGCGGCATAAAAAAGTACAGAAAAAATATGAGGTTGTTTGAACGAAAGGTATACAATATTTTCCATTGCATTGAACATCTGTGAAGGCTATACTCTCCTGCGACGGAGGTATCCATGGATCATGTAGTTGTCTTTGCAGTGCTGCTGTGTTCCCTTGTACTGTTCGTTTGGGGCATGGTCCGTCATGACCTGGTAGCCCTGTCGGCCCTCATTATCCTGGTGGCAGTCGGGATCATTGAATCGGATACCGCTTTTTCCGGGTTTGCCCATCCAGCGGTCATTACCGTAGCCGCGGTGCTCGTGGTCGGCAGGGGTTTGCAACGTTCCGGTCTCGTGGACCTGCTCGCAAAAATCCTTGAACGTGTGCCGGACCGGCCCACAGTCCAGGTTATCCTGCTGTGCGTTGTAACTTCTCTTGCCTCAGCAGTCATGAACAATGTTGGCGCTCTTGCTTTTCTCATGCCTGCAGCAATCCAATTGGCTAGAAAGCATTCCCGCTCCCCGTCATACCTGCTGATGCCCATGGCTTTTGCCTCCCTGCTGGGAGGGATGCTCACGCAGATCGGCACGCCTCCGAATATGATCATTGCCTCACTACGTGCGCAGTCCTCAGGTGAACCCTTCGGCATGTTTGACTTTACCCCGGTAGGTGCGGGTCTTGCCGCTGCGGGGGTGCTGTTTATCGGTCTGACAGGCTGGAGGTTTCTGCCGAAGCGCAAGGGAGAGACTGCAGATGAGGATCGTTATCAGGTGGATGACTACATCACCGAGGTGAAAGTGTCTTCCCAGGCAACCGTCAAAGGGCAGGCAGTAGGAGAGCTGCGCGAAACGTTCAGCGACGTCGACATTCTTGGGATTGTACGCAGCAGCCAGCGCATCCATGCGCCCTCATCCTCCCTGAAGCTGAAGACCAATGACATACTCCTGCTCCAGGCTGATTCCGACCACCTGAAGCAATTCGTGGAAAAGACGAAGACAGATCTGGCGGCGAAGAAGCGCTTCAGAAAAGATGCCGAGGGGTCAGACGACATCTCCTATCAAGAGGCAGTGGTGACAAGCAGTTCTCCCCTGGTACGGCAGACCGCCGCTTCGCTGAAGATAAGAGGCAGGTTCGGGGTGAATATCCTCGCACTGTCCCGTCACGGGGAAACCCTCAGACAGCGGCTCGACCGTGTCCGTTTCAAGCCAGGTGACGTGCTGCTTATTCAGGGACGAACCCATATTCTTGATGACGCCCTCGATTCCATGGGATGCCTGCCACTGGCAGAGCGGAGTTATTCCGTCGGAGAGCCAAAGCGCATCATACTGGCTCTGCTGCTCTTTGCCGGCGGCATCATCCTCACAGTCACTGGATTGATGCGGGTGCAGGTGGCCTTTACCGTCACAGCAGTATCCATGGTGCTTACGGGAATTCTCCCGGTCAGGGAGATGTACGACGGCATCGACTGGCCGGTGATCATCCTTCTGGGGGCCATGCTCCCTGTTGGGGGAGCGCTGGAATCAACAGGAGGCGCCTCCCTTATTGCCGACCAGATGCTTCGGGCTGGTATGCTGATTCCTACCTGGGCTTCAATGGCCATGCTGCTGCTGATCACCATGCTGCTTTCAGGAGTGATCAATAATGCGGCAACGGTGGTGCTCATGGCCCCCATAGCTGTCCATATAGCAAGCGGACTGGGAATATCGCCTGACGCTAGCTTCATGATCATAGCAGTAGGGGCTTCATGCGCATTTCTCACACCCATCGGTCACCAGTCCAACACCCTGGTTATGGGTCCTGGAGGATATCGATTTTCCGATTACCTGAGACTTGGGATTCCCATGACTGCCATGGTGATGGTGCTGGGGGTCATACTCATCCAGGTGTTCTGGACATGACGCCTTTGTTTGTTGCAAGGTGTTGCGCTGTGTGTGTACCCATGATATGATGTCCCGAAAAAGGGGACAATGCATGAAAACCGCTCAGATGCTCAAGCTCCTGGATGTTGCCTCCGGCAGGATTCCTGCCGATGTGGTGATTGAGAACGCCCGGATAGTGCATGTCTGCAGCGGCGAGATAGAGCATGCATCCATTGCCGTATGCGACGGGATAATCGCAGGCATCGGCCGCTACGCGGGACATCGAGTCCATGATGCCCGCGGCATGTATGCCTGTCCCGGCCTGATTGACGCCCATGTGCACATAGAGAGCTCCCTCGTCTCTCCCGAGCAGTTTGCCTCTGCCGTCATACCCCGGGGCACCACCGCGGTCATCGCGGATCCCCATGAAATAGCGAACGTGTGCGGTACTGACGGCTTGAACTATATGATAGAAGCCTCCAAGCGCACCCCCCTTAGCATCTTCTTCATGCTCCCATCCTGCGTCCCAGCGGTCTTCTTCGAGCATGCAGGCGCTTCGCTTACCGCAGCTGACCTTGAACCGTTTATGCATGAGCCTCACATCCTCGGGCTGGGGGAACTCATGGATGTGCATAGGCTTATTGCGGGTGACGCTGATGTAGTGAAGAAAGTGATGCTTGCCCGCCGGGCATCCAAGGTACTAGACGGGCATGCCCCGATGCTGAGTGGAAGGGAGCTGTGCGCCTATGCAGCATCGGGGGTGAAGACCGACCACGAGTGCACCACGGTACAAGAGATGCATGAGCGTATATCCCGGGGAATGTACGTGATGCTCAGGGAAGGCTCAGCAGCCAGGGACCTTGATGTGCTGCTTGCAGGGGTCACCAGTTCTAATGCTGACAGGTGCCTCTTCTGTACCGATGACCGCCAGGTGGACGACATCCTCCGTGACGGCCATATAGACGTGCATCTGCGTAAAGCGGTAATACGCGGGATTCCTGCGGTTACCGCGCTGCGTATGGCCTCCCTGAATCCCGCAGCATGCTACGGCCTGAGCGACCACGGCATGATCGCCCCGGGATGCAGGGCTGACTTCTTCCTCACCGAAGATCTCACGGAATTCCGTGCCCGGGAGGTCTACATCAGCGGGGTCCTCACCGCCGCAGACGGCGAGCCTCTCTGTACCGTACCAGTCGGGAACTACCAGGGTGTCTCAGAAACGGTCCATGTGAAGAAGATTACCCCGGAGAACTTCGCCTTGAAGCTTACCAGCAGAAAAGCCCATGTGATCAGCATCACTCCGGGAAGCCTGGTGACCGGGAAGTCGATCAGGGATGTGGCAGGAGATGAGTTCAGCAACTACGTTCATGAAAGCGGCAGCGGTATCATGAAGCTTGCGGTCCTTGAACGCCATGGGAATAGCGGGGATATCGGCATTGCCCTGGTTGAGCACTACGGTTCAGGACATGGGGCTATCGCGCTCTCAATTGCCCATGATTCCCACAACATCATCGCTGCCGGCACGAATGACCACGATATGGCTTTGGCGGTCAACCGGATCATGAAAGCCGGAGGAGGTATCGCAGTCGCGGCAGACGGAACGATTGAGGGATTCCTTCCGCTGCCCATAGCCGGACTGATGGCGAATCTAAGCGCACAGGAAACCGCTTCCAGACTCGCTCACCTGAGGAGAGCTGCCGGAAGCAGGCTGCAGGTCACCAGCGGTATTGATCCCATCATGACTTTAAGCTTCCTCGCGCTCCCGGTGATCCCTGAGCTCAAGCTTACCGATCAGGGGCTCTACGACGTGACTGCGGGGAAGTTCATTGATGTTTCCGTATGATCACCCGCTTTCCCTGCCAGCTGAATACTGAAAACGGGGTTTGGTAGGTATCCTCCAGACGCTCCTCTGTGAGGGTCTCCTCAGGGGTTCCCCAGCTTTGCAGGTGTCCCTCTTTAAGCAGCAGAATGTGCGACGCAATCTCCGAGGCAAGCATGGGATCATGGGTGGTGAATACCTGGGTCACCCCGGTCCGCTTGAGCTCACGCATAATCGTGATAATCCTGTGGGTATTTGCCGGGTCGAGGTCGCTGGTCGGCTCGTCCAGCAGGAGCAGCTCCGTCCGCTGGGCAATGGAGCGGGCAATCTTCACCAGCTGGCGCTCACCGCCGCTGAGACGGGTGATAAACCGGTCTTCCAGGTGATGGATGCCCACCCGTTTAAGCGCAGTCCGCGCTATCATAATGTCTTCCGGCCCCGGGGGCCGCATGGAAGGCAGATGGGGAGACCTGCCGAAAAGTACGTAGTCACGCACCGAGAAGGAAAAACTCATCTGCTCATCCTGGGGAACCAGGCTCATGAGCCTGCCTGACTCCTTCCTGCCCATTTCATGCGGGCGCCTGCCGAAAACAGTCAGTTCACCCGACTCGGGAACCTTCCACCCGAGCAGCAGGTCAAGAAGAGTCGACTTGCCCGCACCGTTGGGCCCCAGGACTGCCGCAGTGCTCCCCGCATCAACGGCAAGGCTCACGTGCTTGAGCACCGGTTCAAGATTCTTCTGGTATCGGTAGGAAATATTGGTAAGTTGAATCTGCTTCACAGTCCCTCCCCCGCGCGTGCGCGTGTCAGGATGACGATGAACAGCATCGCCCCCAGAGCGCTGGTAATAATCCCCAGGGGTATCTCTCCTGTGAGGAGAGTCCGTGCAAGGGTATCGGAGACCAGGAGGTAGATGCTTCCCAGAAGCATGGATCCCGGCAGGGCGTAGCGTGACTCCGAGCTCACGAGCTTCCGGGAGAGGTGGGGGACGATGAGGCCGGCCCAGCCGATGAGTCCCGATACGGAGATGATTGATGCGGTCGATGCGGTTGCGGCAAAGAGCAGCAGGAGTTTTTCAGCAACCGGGCGTGTGCCGAGGGAGAAGGCGGTGCGGTCCTGCAGGGAGAGGATGTTGAGCCTCCACCGGAATATAAGCAGCATCGCCAGGGATATGAGGGAGACTGGGAGTACGGAGGCCAGACGCTGCCAGCTGCTTCCGGCAAGGCTGCCGAGAAGCCAGAAGGTGATTTCGGGAAGCTGGCTCAGGGGATCGGCAACGTACTTGAGCAAGCCCACGCCTGAAGAGAAGAGCGCCGATACCGCAATTCCTGCAAGGATCAATCTGAGAATCCAGCCGCCGAAGTGGAACGAGCGCGCAAGGAGGTATGATGCCGCTAGGCCGGCCAGGGCGAAGAGTATCGAACTCATTTGGATGAACGCCTGGACGGGAGGGAACAGGAGGATAGCCAGGGCTGCACCAAAGGCTGCTCCCTGGGATACTCCCAGAAACCCCGGTTCAACCAGGGGGTTAGCAAACAGCATCTGGAACACGAACCCCGCGGCGCCGAGGACCGCCCCTGCAAGGAGGGCAAGGAGGATCCTCGGCAGACGCAGCTGCAGGATGATCGTGCGTGCCAGAGGATCTGAAGCCAGGTCCCAGGGCATGGTGATCCCCGCTGCGGGGTATCTTCCTATGAGCACCGCTGCCAGGGTAAGTGCCGCGACGCATATGCCCAGCAGCAGGGTGCGCCTGAGGATGGTGCTAGTTTTCAGGAAGCTCCTCCCGTATCCTGGGGAGTATCTGGGATGTTACGGTCTGTTCTGACACCCCGTAGAGGTCCATAAAGAATGCGTAGACAGCCTGTTCAATGGATCGGCCGTCATGGAGATCCGGGTGCAGTTCATGAGCGAGCCATTGGAGCCCCAGCAGCCACCGCATGTCGGGCTGCGCCCAGCTGTTGAAGTCCCCAGGAAAGGCGCGGATCGTACCGTTACGGTACGCGCGCATCTGTCGCCAGGCCGCGGAGTCCTCTATGACCGGGAGCACCTCCCGGGAGGGGAAGGTGTAGGTTACCAGGAAGATGTAGTCCGGGTCCCAGCTGGCGATCTGCTCAAAGTTCACCGTCTGCCAACCCGTAGTGAAATTGCTGGATGCCCACACTGCCTCAGCCCCAACCGTGGTTACCATGTAGGTCTGTATCCAGCCAGCCGGCGGGATGTTGAAGGCCGCCGCACCGTCACGCACCGTGTAGTAGAGGATCGCTGTACGGGGTGTGCGGTCAGCCCGCGTTGCGGTTTCCTGGACGGAGCTGACGATATCAGAGATGTATTTCTGGAGGTAGGAAGCCCGCTCTGCATTGCCCAGAACCGTTCCGATGATCCCGATATCATAGAGGTAGTCCTCGTAGGACTCAAGGCGCAGTGCAATGACCGGTATGCCGAGCTGCTCGAGCTGGCTGCCGAGCTGCCTGTACTGGCTGTCCTTGATAATCACCAGCTCGGGGGCGAGGGAGGCGATCTCCTCAACGCTTGCCTGGTTGGCAAGGTGAACCTTCTCTGCATATGCAGGATCGATGTAGGGGATGAAGCTTCCCATGCCCTGGTCGGTCTGTGCAAGGGCGACGATGCGCTGCGAGGCTTCGGGAAAGAGATAGAGCACGTTTGCCAGGAAGAGGTTAGCCCTGCCTGCCAGGACAATGCGCTGCGGAAGCGCGGGCATGGTGACCTCCCTGTCCAGGGAGTCGATGACGGTAACCGGTGCATCCTGGTAGACTTCACGGACCCCTTGGGCATGCACGGGAAGGATGATGAGCGCCAAAACAAGCAGGAAGATGATACGTTTCATGAAATACCTCACAAATAATCTTCCATTATATATAACATAGTATAATGGTTCATGCAAGATGCTCCCTCAAGCTAACCGCAGGACAGACAATCCCTCCTGATGCTGATCGCGCATGAATAGGAGATGGATCGGGTGATTCGAGTGTGCTCACCTGTGTGCTGCAGCCTGCCTCATCCTTGCTGAGGGAGAAAAGAGACAGTGATTGCACGCGTATACAAAACCACCCCTAAAAATATCTGGTAAAATATAAATAACGATTTCCCATCTTTCGACACTATACAACCTGCATTCTCGGTAAAAATTATATGCACAGAATGAAGCGATTTATTTTGGCATAGAAACATCAAAAGCTCGATACATGTCCTGCTGTTTTTTCGTGATCTCCCCGAAATACCCTTGTGTTCCTGCATGTTCGTAGTATTCGATGACATCAAGCTCATCAAGAAGGCTATAGTAACT
>SKXS01000254.1 GCA_007128345.1 Spirochaetia bacterium | reverse complement strand
CGCTTTCGAGAACATCTATCCTCCCTGCAAGTACCGCATCCAGCAGGGCAACCCGAACAGACTCGTCACGAAGCGGCGGATTCACGGTGTAGAGATACCCGTCCTCCTGTGCTTCCAGATCACAGGAGAGCAGGAGATGGTGGGGTGTCACTCCGGTTGATACCGTGCAGGGCAGACTGCCGCGCCGCGCATCGATGATGTCCAGCGATTCGGTCAAGGTGACGTGGCAGATATGCAGATGCCCAGTAAATCCGTACTCCTCTGCATGGTCGAGCTGTTCGCTCACGGATGCCAGTTCAGCTTCAGGAGGTCTCCGCAGGCTGTGGGGCAGCCCGTCATCCCTGTAAAAAAGCGACGGGTCCTCGCAGTGCACTGCCAACACCCCTTCATAACCGCTGTTCACCAGTTCCCGGTAAATGAGGCGTCTCCCCTCTCTGGTCATGATTCCCAGAGTGCCCGTGGAGACGCCCGCATAGAGCTTGAGTCCCACCACCCGGGGGAAGAGCTCCTGCACTGCAGTGATCATTTCGCAGATCTGCTGCGGGTCCTCCGTAAGTCCGGCATACATGCCGTGGAACACCGTAATCTCCTCCACTGCCCTGATTTGGTCAGCAAAGGCAATTCTCCTCTCAATCTCTCTTCGACACGTCAGGGGCGGTTGGGTATTGGGCATCTCAAACAATGCAGCGTACCCGACCCCCTGGGCCGTCATCAGGCCATGGGCTAAGGTCTCCTTATGTGATTCCTCAAAATCCCGTAAATGCACATGTATGTCAATCATATGCCTCCCTCCGGTTCATTGGAGCGGATCCAGTCCAGCCCCAGGAAGGTGCCATACTGGCAGGTAAGCCTTCCTCCGCAGCTGCATGTACCGCACAAGCCAATACCGCACAACGAGATGCGCTCCATGGACATAAAGATTTCTTTCTCCTCTATCCCCGCATCCAGGGCACACTTTGCCGCTCTCACCATAAACGGCTCGGGTCCCACCATGTACAGGGCGCATCTTTGAGCATCTTCTCGATCAAGAGAACTAAAAACTTCCGGGATCACCCGTCCCGCCTCTCCACGGTCAGGAACCACCTTCATGTTTCCAAACCCCTCAAGTTCGTCCTGCATGGGCGCCTCGGCGGAATATCCGGTTTTCCCGTACCATATGTCTATGGATTTGCCCTGGTCCTTCAGGAACCTGCACAGCTCATATACTACGGCAATCCCTGTCCCTCCCACTATGAGCAGGGCGTGGGATTTCTCAGTCAAAGGAGCCTCGTCACCGTACGGTCCCCGAAGATAGAGTACTTCATCAGGAAGCACCGAGCAGAGTCTGGCAGAGAACTTTCCCCGGTCCTTCACCAGGAAACTTAGCGGATCCGCTTTTGCTATGGAATAGGGCTTCTCCCCGATTCCGGGGATCCAGATGAACACGTACCGTCCCACTGTATGCTCAAGGGATCCGTCAAGTTCAATAACCTGGATATCTTCGCCATGACTGGTGTTGGATACAACACGGTAGGGCTTATACTCCATAGACCGTTCCCTAGAGATGTAATTTGAGCTCACCCCAGCGGTATCCGGAGCCCCCCCGCCAAGGAGCGCCTGTGCTTCGGCCCGTACCGCCAGGGTATAGTCGTCCCAGTCACGCTGATGCACTTTACCCAGGGCGCTGCCTATACCTACGATGTCAGCTCCTGCATTGATCATGTTCCTTGCATCTTCCCCGGTAGACACGCCGCCCATACCGATGACAGGCACATCCGGCCCCACGGCTTTTCTTACTGCTGCAACTGAATCAAGGGCAATCTGGCGGATCCATACCCCGCTTTTCCCTCCCCGCCCTCCTGTGGAATTCTGCAGAATCGGCATGCCGCTGTTCTTTTCGATATACAGCTCAGGTCCCACTGTGTTGATCGCAGAAATACCGTCTGCTCCCGCCGCAATCACTGCCGAAGCCACGTCACCGATATGTTCGGTATTTGGGGTCAGCTTAGGGAATATGGGAAGAGGAAAATCATCTCCCAAGGCGTCTCTGATCTGCTCCATGTAGCGAGCGGCAATTTCAGGGGAGGCGCCGATGCTGGATCCGTATCCCTCTGCAGCGTGGGGACAGGAGAAATTGAGTTCCAGCAGGTCACCGCTGTCGGCAAACGCCTTCGCCAGTATGATGAAATCCTCAGGGCACGAAGCTGACAGGGATACATTGAGCAGAGTCCTTCTGGGGAAGAATTCCGCAAGTTCACGCCGGGCAGTTTCCATGCCCGGATTTCGCAGTCCCACGGAGTTCCCGAAGCAACCCGGCCCTACCTCCGTGATTACTGGTTCACGATTGCCGGGATTGGGCTTCACCTGAAAGCTCTTGGTGGTCAGCAGGGACAAGGCCGTCAAGTTCCTGTCGGCCCATCGAAGCATATTATAGGTTGTGGTGGCTACGCCGGAAACCGTAGCAAGGGGCGCTTCACCGTCTTTCCGGCGTAGACGTCTGAGGATCTCCTCTTTTTTTTCTCTTCCGTACAGCTTACTCAAGGGCAACCTCTCTATTCAGGGATTCAAAAGCATCAATGAGCACCTCCAGCCAGTTGTCAGGGGCTCCGCTCCCCTTCCATGGGTGGGTCAGTCCGCTGGAGCTGTTTATCCGAGCAAGGCGCAGATCATATCCTGACTCACGAAGCACATGCAGGGTATCTGTTCCGCTTCCGCCCTGGGAGCCGACCCCGGGTATCAGCAGAGGCACTCCGTGGGGAGCAAATCCGGCTGCAAGCTCCCCCAGTTCCCGGGGAAAGGTTGCACCCACTACCGCACCGACGCCGCTGTATGCATCGTTCCATTTGACAATAAGATCCGCCACCCTCCGGTAGAGCGGATAGTCAGCACATGCAAGATCCTGGAGATCGCGGGATCCAGGATTTGATGTTCTGTTGAGTACATAGACCCCTTTACCCTCCCGAAAAAAGGGCTGCAGGGAATCGCTTCCCATATAGGGGGAAACGGTAACGGCGTCACACTGCCAGGAATCAAATGCTTCCCAAGCGTAGTTCATGCTGGAACGTTGGATATCGGCCCGCTTGGAGTCAAGGATCAGCGGTGTACCCGGAAAGAAGTCCTCGGCCATATCCAGTACCGCGGCAAGCGCTCTGGTACCGGGAAAACGATTCTCCCGGGGTCGGTCCAGGGCATGAAAGTACCCGATATTGGGCTTGCACGCAGCAGGACGCAGCCCCCGCTTCACTAATGCCTCAAAGAAGATGAAATAGAATTCTTCCAGGGAGCCGCAGGAGAGATGCCCTGCCGCATCCTCTTCAATAAACTCCCGTGGGAGGTGTTCGATAATTGGATCCAGCCCCAGGCAGAGCACTGAACCCGCCTCCTCAGCGCTCTCCTGCAGCAGCAGTGAATAGGTGCGGATATCGGTCATAGTATCCTCCTCAGCTCTGTGTTATCTTGGTTCTCCCTAGACGCAGATGTATTCTGCGAGCCGAGCATTCCCAAGTCCTGTACAATACCAGGGGCCCTCTGTATCGGGAGGAAAGAGCGCATCCCGATACTCTCTGGCGCTTCCCCAAGATAAAAAATATGGTACCAGTATATACCAGAATTATTCCAGGCACATAAAAAAAGCGTCGGCAGCGCCGACGCATTCATCTTCACAATACAGCTATGGAGAAAATCAATATGTACACATGTTCCAGATGCATCCATGTATGCTCCCAAATTTCTTTTGGAATATACCAGATGAAGCTGACCTGGTCAACCAAGTATGAATAAAAATTACTGCGGACCAAAGAGAAATTCGATACAGGTTACACCGCTGCAGCACGGCAATGTCTTACATCAGTGATGTGCACAGCGGAGTCCGGCCTCTTATGGTGTGATATTGCATCGTACATACGCATACAGAGCACTCCCATAATACTATACAGACTACTATTTCGTATCGCGAAATTATAGTTCAATTATTATAGTATTAGGAAATAATTTTATTGACTTGAAGCCGCTTTGATGATAATTTTAATCAGCAAAAGAGAAGATAGTATAGGGACAGATGATACTGGATTGTATCACCATAGGGAGTTTCCTGGTGACGGAATTCATCAGAATACTTTCTCTCTGAACAGATTCTGTAACATGCGTGCTCGTGTTGTCTTATTAAGAAGCCGTGCACGTAAAGTACATATTTTTCAGGAGGTATGCAGATGAGACGTATAGGTATCGCAGCAGTTGTGGTGCTTCTGCTGTCAGTTGGAGTGCTGTTTGCGGCAGCAGAGCGGGAAGCTGTGCCTTTTCCCCAGGAAAGGGGAATTCGGATGGCCGTACCGTACGGGGCAGGCGGAGGAGTTGATATTTCCGCGCGAATTCTCGCTTCGGTAGCACCGGAATTTGTAGGACAGAGGATAGACATCGTGGCCATGCCAGGTGCCGGCGGGCAGGAAGCCATCAACTTTGTGCTTCAGCAGCCCAAGGATGGGTATACCCTGCTGATCACCGACTATGGTCCGCTAGTAACCACCGCTCTTACGGAACAGGTGAATTATGAACTGGAGGACTGGGTGCCAATTTTCCAGATCACTGAAGTGCAGCCCATTTTCTTCGTTCGGGCTGACTCCCCGATTGAGACTGTTGAAGACTGGATCACGATGGCAAAGGAAGAACCGGGAAGATTTGCCGTGGGCCATGGGCGCCACCTGAGTGTTCCCCACCTTCCGCTGATTCTCTTTGAGCAGGAAGCGGGAATAGAGAATACCCACATTCCTACAACCGGAGGCGCTGAAGCCCTCGCATTCATCCTTGGCGGTCAGACAGACATCGGTGCATCCGTTCCCAGCACGATTGCCGGCGCGGTTGCTTCCGGAGATGTACGGGCATTGGCAGTAGCCTCTCCTGCCCGGTCTCAGGTGCTCCCCAATGTACCGACTCTTCAGGAACTGGGGTATGATGTTATGCTCCCCGCCTGGTACACGATTTTTGCACACAAAGATGTTCCTGTTGATCGAATGAAGTACCTGGAAGAGAAATTCATGGAAGGCATGCTCAGCGCATCCGCCAAAGCCATGGCTGACAGAACTCGAGTTGAGCTGACCCTCTACGGCATGGAGGAGACTGCTGTGTTCTACCAGAACACCGTTGAGAGCCTGAAATCGCTGCTTGAATTCATCGGCGAATAGCACATCGGGTTATGCATTAATGCATCTGCCGGGCTGACGGATCACAGATCTTCACCCGGCAGTTTACTTTTTTGTGTATCTCGAATAGTAACGAACAGACAATACAAACAAATGGTTATGGGTATACATGGAACTAGAATTAGCTGAACTGTTGTCATATGCTCTGCGGGAAGCATTTACCCCCGGTGTTCTTATGTACAGTGCGCTCGGCGTGCTCATAGGCATCACGGTCGGGGCTATTCCGGGGTTGAGCGGCGATATTGCCATTGCGATTCTGCTCCCCATCGTTTTCGCCCTCTCCCCTACCCGCGCACTGGGCATGCTGATAGGGATATACAAAGGGAGCATGTTCGGAGGCTCAATTTCGGCGATATCATTCGGCGTGCCCGGGACCGCCGCTGCAGCGGCTACTGTTGAGGACGGATACAAAGCTAAGCAAAAGGGAGAGCCCAAGCGGGCTCTGCTGACCGCCCTCTATTCATCGGTAACCGGTGACGTGATCAGCAGCCTCTTCTTGATATTCCTCGCCCTCCCTATGGCCCGTCTGGCACTCCGGTTTGGTCCCGTAGAGTTCTTCGCCCTCTATGTATTCTCCCTCATGATAATTGCCCTGCTGACACGGGGCAATGCTTTCAAGGGTCTCATTGCCGCAGTTATCGGCCTGATCTTCGGAGCCGTGGGTATGGACCCGGTTGCGGGATCCACCCGTCTTACCTTCGGTATATCTCAGCTGCGCGGAGGACTGCCGCTGGTGCCTGTTCTCGTAGGCATGTTCGCCATCTCAGAACTGGTGATTCAGTTCAAGAAGGAGATCGACAAGCTGGCTGCTGAAAAACGCAGGGATATGGGAGAATCAGCGGAGTCCTTTGAAGCCTATGATCCGGGAAAAGACAGGATGAGCTTTAAGATCTACCTCAGCACCCTGAAGGCAACCCTCATCGGAAGCAGTATGGGAACCTTCATCGGTGCGCTTCCCGGAGCCGGATCTTCACTTGCCGGGTTTGTCAGCTACGGCATAGCCCGCAGGTTCTCCAAACACTCCCGTCAGTTCGGTGAGGGAAGCCTGGAGGGCGTGGCAGCTCCCGAAGCAGGAAACAGCGCCACCTGCGGATCATCCCTTGTTCCCCTCTTTGCCTTCGGCATCCCCGGAAGCGCCACGGCGGCACTTATCGGCGCGGCCCTCATCATGCAGGGAATCAATCCCGGTCCGAGGATGATGGTGGAAAACGCCCCCATCATGTACACATTCTTTATCACCCTTATGTATGCAAGCATCATGAACCTTGGATTCTCCCGCGGTCTGATACCTATTTATGCCAAGCTCTCCATGATTAAGGGCAAATACCTCATTCCTGTGGTATTTATCCTGGCTATACTGGGAACCTATGCCTCCCGCAATTCCGTTATGGATGTCTGGGTGCTTCTGATTATGGGCATGATCGGATATCTCCTGAGGAAGAACGGGTATCCCATGGGGCCCCTGGTGCTGGCCTTCATCATCGGTCCCGGGGCTGAGCGTGCTCTTCGGCAGGCTCTGCTGCTGGGCCGGGGCAATCCTCTGCATCTGCTGTCGAGTCCCATAGCCATAGGGTTTTATGTCGCAGCGGTGCTGTTCATCGTGCTGGTGAGCCTCACGTTCAAGGAAAAGGGTTAGGGATATTCCAATGAAGCAGCTATATCGCTACATAACATCAGACAGGGTTCTTGCATTTGTATTTGTCATATTCGGTCTCATGGGGTATTTCGACACGGTCTTCGGCGAGTGGCGGGCCGGGCCCGGTTTCGGGGCAAAGTTCTTTCCCCAGATTACATTTCTGGCTCTCCTGATCTGCGGTATCATCATGATGTTCATCGGGAGCAAGGAAGCGGGGAAAGCGTCGGAGATTATCTCGCTCAACGAGCTTAAGGCACTGCTGATCCTTGTAGGCATGGGCGTACTGTACTTTATAGTGGTACGTTCGCTCGGACTAGTTGTATCCTCTCTGCTCTATTTCCTGACGGTGTTCACCATTTTCACCGTCCAGCCTCTGCGTAACTATAAAATGATACTCATCCCGGCAATCATATCAACAGCTGTCGTCTGGCTGCTTTTCACCCAGCTTGTCCAGCTGCTGCTGCCTAACCCTCTGCTCTTCTAAGGCAGATGCAAAAGCCCGCAGATTCCGTCCTGCGGGCTTTGCTGTTCATTTCTATGGTCCAATAAATAATTACTGAGGATCACATACACCTGACATGGACTCGACTGCCGTCCCGAAGAGCTTCACCCCTTCAATATCTTCCGGGGATCCCATAATTTCTATCCGGCCGCTTCCAGGCCTTCCAAGAAGATGCCCCTGCTCACAGACCATCTGCTGTTTGCGTACAATGCCGTAATGGTAGAAGAATGAACCGAGACACCCGGTTGCCGAACCAGTATAAGGATCTTCTCCTGCGTTGCCGGGATCCATGAGCCGTGCAAAGGTATCACCATCTTTGGTAAATCCATTGGGCGTACAGACAAACAGAGCATCCACACTCAGTTCTTCAAGGATTCTGCGAATCTCCGTTCTGTTCATTTCGGCTTGCTTCACCGCATCCAGGGTCCGCAGAGGCACAATCAAAAACGGCACACCGGTACTCACGGACTGTGCAGGAACACCGGGAAAGAATACATCCTGGGAGAGATTCAGGTGTTTCGCCAGAACAGCAGGATCGACTGTTTCGCCAAAGACAGGAGCCTTCTGCTGCATGCCGACCATAGCCACATCGCCGTCATG
>SKXS01000115.1 GCA_007128345.1 Spirochaetia bacterium | reverse complement strand
TCGTTGACTATTAGTATAGTATTGTTCTGACCTGAACCGACAGTGTCCAAGGTTCCCGGGACTGGAGTTAAGTAACTGCCCCACGTATAGCTCTCCTCATGCGCTTCTGGGGCTGCTTCCAAATACATCCATTCAGGATACGAGAATATAGGGAGCTGCTTCTTATAGAATATTCGGCCTCCAGCTGGACCGATATCTCCTACACTATAGTCCACATACCACTGGGCGTATAGAGTAACATCACTATCGCTCAAATCGATGTAAGAACCCTGCATATGTTCTTCACCACTTCTGTCAGGTTCAGTATTCCAACTGATAAAATGGTACCCGTCTCGGGTAATATCTTCATCATTGGTAGGAAGATTTATTCCATCAGTTCCAGAATTAAATTGAACAGAAGCCATGCTCCCCGTACCCCCGTTAGGATTGAAGGTCACCTGATAGGAGGTTCTTGCCCACTTTGCATACAAGGTGATGGAGCCAGTAATAGTGTCGGTATCAAAATCCCACGGCTCTGTCAAATCAGCGTCTTTGTACCAGCCGTCAAAGTTGTGCAGCGCTTTTGTCGGATCGGGAGGCTTGGGAATTACGGCCCCTTCAGCTAGTATCACATCTACGATAGCCGTGCCGTCATCTGTGTTGAATGTAATGGTATACGAAAGCGCATCATCAATGAGGTCAGTTAAGGAGTCATCATCAATGAGATCTGTTAATGTATCCGGTAAGGAATCGCATCCGAAAAGCAGGAAGGCTAGCAGGATTGTTACCAGAACGCCGCAGAACATGTTTACTTTCATAGGTCCTCCCACGTTCTTTTGGAACATGTACTCTGTACATTAATTATTCTCATAGTACACCCGTTTTAGGCTGCACACAACTAAAAAATGTACATCTTTCTGTGGAAAAACGTGGTAAATATTTGTACTATAATGTTTGGGTTTATCCAGATGGTTGAACGGGTGCTTAGTCTGGCTTGCTGGAGCAACCAGGCGCTCCATGGTATACTCGACTTACATAGGAGCTGCAATGAACGAAATCAGAGAATGGGGCATTCGGGTCAGCACGGCTGTTGAGCAGGTTTTTTTCGGCAAGCATGATGAGGTGGAGAAGATTCTCGCCGCAGTCCTCTGCAGGGGACATGTGCTTATAGAAGATGTTCCCGGTACCGGGAAGACGATCCTTGCCCGGGCGGTGGCGGCAAGTCTTGGGGGTTCATTCGCCCGTATCCAATGCACTCCGGACTTAATGCCTGCCGATATCCTCGGGGTATCAATCTACAACCCGAAAAAGGGAGAATTCTCCTTCCGGAAAGGGCCCATTGAGGCTCATATCGTGTTGGTGGACGAGGTGAACCGTGCAACTCCCCGTACGCAGTCGGCGCTGCTCGAGGCGATGGCGGAAGAGCAAATATCAATAGATAATACCATAAGGCAGCTGCCTAGGCCGTTTCTCATACTCGCCACGGAAAACCCGGTGGAGTTTGAAGGCACCTATCCTCTGCCGGAAGCTCAGAAGGACCGGTTCTTCATGTCTCTCTCCATCGGATACCCTCCCCGGGATTCAGAGGCGCAGGTCCTGGAATCCCAGAACCGGGCGCTTGACCACCCTGTGAAATCGGTCACTGCCGTCTCATCTCCGGAGGAAATCCTCAGGCATCAGGAGAAAATCCTGTCGGTCCATGTGAGCAGCGAACTGCGGGGGTACATCCTTGACCTGGTGGATGCTACCAGGAAGAGCAGCCTCCTCAGGCTCGGTGTTTCACCCCGGGGCAGCCTGGCGCTCTACCGGGGATCACAGGCACTGGCGGCTCTTTCTGGACGGGACTATGTGATACCTGAAGATATTACCTGCCTGATCCAGCCGATCTTTTCCAAGCGGGTCATACTCAAGCCTGAAGAGGTGATGAAAGGTATGACTGATACCCTTGCTGTGCAGCGTATTGCCGAAACAGTTCCGGTACCTATTCCCGGAAAGACCGCTCACACAGGCTCAGTCCCATGATAGAGAAGATTTCCTGGCTGCTGGCGCTCACCCTTTTCAGCTTGCTCTTTCTTCCTTCATGGCTCTTTCAGGCGGTGCTTATCACGCAGATTCTGCTGGTGCTTATCTCCTATGCATGGGCGATGTCAGTCAGGGCGGGGATCAGTGTTTCACGGGAGCAGGCAAACATCTACATAGAAGCAGGTCAGCCGGTTTCTGTCGTCACCCGAATTGCGCATACAAGCCGTTTTCCTCTCCATTGGGCATCAATTTCTGATATCTCGGAAGTGCTCTATTTCAGCAGATTTCCGAAGGTGCTTACTCCCATGAAACCCAGGAGTGAGCTGAAGCTGCATAACACCCTCAGGGGGTACCGCAGGGGCGTATACACCGTCGGTCCTGTCAGCATGTCCGGGAGTGATCCTCTGGGGATTTTCCCGTGGGAGCGTTCATTCCCGGAGACCAAACTGGAGATCATCATATATCCCGAGGTGCTTCCCTTTCCCCATACGATACGCAAGGGTGCAACCGGCGGACCTGCAGTTGTCCGGGACATCATGCACGAGGACCAGAGCAGGTACCGGGGCATGAGGGATTACCAGCCGGGAGATCCCATGCGGTACGTCAACTGGAAGGCTTCTGCCAGGCATGCGCAGCTCCAGACCATGGAGTACAGCCAGACTCTCCTTGCTCCGGTATGCATCGTCCTTAACCTCACTGCTGCGGCATACCCGTCAAGGCATCGGTACGGATGGATGGAGCGTGCAGTAACCGGTGCCGCTTCCGCTGCCGCCGCCTGCATAGCAGGCGACCAGCCGGTGGGGTTCTATGCGAACGGAGTTCTTGACACTGCCAAGGAGAGCACTGCACCAGATGAAGGGCAGTACATCATGCTGCAGCAGGATTCAGGTTCCGAACAGGCGCATGCCCTGCTTGCAGTCCTTGCCGCAATCACCCCGCATGAAAGCGCCCTTGCTTGCAGTGCTATGCTCACTCACATGGCCTCAGCACTCAAAGAGCTGATGCGCATCTATTATTTTGGACCGATACCCTCACCGGATGAACTGAAGATCCTGACATTTCTCAGGCAGCGGGGATATGATATCTCCTTGTTCACTGCCGCAGAGCGGCCAAAGAATGCGTATGCCCTGAGGGATCAGGGCTTCAGCGTATATCCATTGTATGAGCATGGTGAGGAACTCTATTTTGGTGCCGCTGGGAGGATGTCGGGATGAACTTCGAGCCTTCCCACACAGCACATACGCGCGATTCTCCGCTCTCCCATGCACCTATCACAGCAGCAGCGTTTCTGGCTCCCTTCTTTCTTGCCGCAGGCCTGATGCTCCTTCTGCGTGATGCAGGCATGCAGGGATTCCGGTATCCTCTGGCTGCAGGTTCCCTGGTTGGGGTAGGGGTCCTGGAACTGATTACAGGATTATTTGCCCGGGAAAACAGGGGCTCAGCACTCTTCGGGCTGCGGAGGCACATCCTGGGCGCAATAGTCTCATTCGGGTTGTCTCTGCTGGTGGGAGATACGTGGCTGATGCGAACAGCAGCTATGGTGATGCTCTTCGGTATGCAGTGGGCGGGAAGTGCGGCTGTCATGCACTACAGCGGGTCCTTGGATATACTAATACGCTATTCCCGGGGATACGAGGAAATCGGCCTGGCAAGGCGTATGCGGGACACCGTGGTAGAGTCAGCTGACTACTCCAAGCATGCGGCAGCTGCCTGGAAGCTGGTACATACGTTTGTAGTAATACAGTTTGCCGCAGTGCTTATTGTTAACCTGTCGGGAGTCTCCATCTCCTTGATAACCGGATTATGCCTCGTTGCATCCATTGTCGCCCACGGGATGATCAGGTTCCTGTTTGCCCATATGACCGACATTCAGCGGCAGCTGCATCAGGGGCTGAACATGCCCAGGTCTGCAGTCTACAGCAGAGCTGCTGCAGCGCTGATCATTATTCTGATCAGCCTGACGGTCGGCCTGATCGTCAGCCCCGGTCTTTCGATCTTTCCCCCGGGCACGATAGCGCGATGGCTCACCAGAACCACAAGGTTTACCGATATGCCCGATCCCGCTGCGCTCCGGTGGGATTCATACTTCGGGGCGCGGGAGCCGAGCGAGCTGCTCGAGGGACTGGAACACGGGGATCCGTCCCGATTCTTTCTCATTCTCCTGCGGGTAGTGGGCGCGGCAGGCCTGGGTGCGATTATTATCATGGTGGCCAAGCCGCTGGTTCTCACCTCGTTCTACCAGTCAATCAGGCAGTTTCACCCCCTTCGAAGGCTGACGGGTGCTCTGCGGCTGTTCTTCCAGGGGCTCATAGCCACATTGCTGGAACTGCTGAACTTAGCTCATCCGGCAGCGGCACGGCATATTTCCGGATCACGGCTGCCTCCGCCGCTGCAGGCAATCCTTGCCAGTGACAAGGTATCCAGGAAGAAGCAGCGGGAGCGGAACCAAGTGGTCAGGGCATTCATCTCCCTCATTAAGGCTGCTGAATCAGCGGGGGTCAGCTACCGCAGCCATGAGGGGCCAGGTGAATTTCTTTTGCGCATCGGCTGCAAATTCGCCGACATAGATGATGAACTTCCCAGTCATATCCGCGATCGGCTTAACCAGGTATTCTATGCCGAGAATCCACTGCCTGAAGGAGACCTTCCTGCCATGCTCGGTGACATGAAGCGCCTGCGCAGCAGACTGCAGCAAGCCGCAGCAGCACAGGAGACTGAAAACTGAACCTGCATACCACCATGCACTGGTGAGAAAACAAGGGCATGGATTCTCTGGAGTTTTTGGTAATCTGAGGATACAATACAGATGGCCCTTCGGGGTTTGGACATGTGATGCATGCGAACGCGGCAGGACAGAACGGTTTTGCCAGGGTAGTACATGAAAGAGAGGCTGTCTGTGGGAATGAAACTGCTGGTATTCGTACTGAATAATGAGGAACACCTGGAAGAAGTCCTTGAGGCATATATCGAAGCAGGGGTTACGGGTGCAACGATCATTGACTCTGAGGGAATGGGCAGGTTCCTAACCTACGAAGTGCCCTTGTTTGCCGGGTTCAAGGATTTTATGAAGGGAAACAAGCCCTACAATAAAACGATCGTTTCAGTAGTCCGGGATGAAGCTACGGTTCAACGGCTGAAGTCACTGGTGGATGAACGTATAGGCGGGCTCGATAATCCAGGAACCGGGATCATGTTTACCGTCCCAGTTGACTGGGTCTCAGGGCTGGTTCCTGAAGATGAAGAGGTGTAGCAATGGCAATCATGAGCTCGAGATTACTGCAGGAGTGCGTGCTCCTGGACCCTCAGGAGCAGGAGAAGGAACTCATCTATCGCAGATTGGTTGATCTCCTTGCGGAAACACACGGCATAGCTGATCCTGATCAGCTCTTCGCTGATATCATGAAGCGGGAGACCCTGTCCTCCACCTGTCTAGGGGTAGGGTGTGCGGTACCGCATGCGCATTCGTATGCGGTGGACACAACTGTGATAGCTGCAGCCCGGCTGGATCCGCCCAGGGATTTTCAGGCTCCCGACGGGGAACCGGTCTCGCTGGTGTTCCTCATGGCCGGGCCTGATGCGAATGCGGGTATTCACATCAAGGTGCTGTCAAAGCTGGCCCGGCTGCTGCATGATCAATCATTCAGGGAAGGACTCAAGCATGCAGATTCCCGGGAAGCATTCTGCCGGATTATATCTGATCGGGACAGGTAACGTATGCGGCCGGAAGGAAAATGGCGTCTCATACGTTTTTCAATTACCGCGCTGGCCATGTTTGCCGTATGGATGCTCTTTGTCTGGAGCCTGGATCTCTTTTCCCTAGCAGCAGGCGCTTTGGGGGCACTGGGTATCGCTTCCCTTACCTATGATGTGTTCATAGCCCGTCACCAGGCAAACCTGCGTTTTTTCCTTCCCCGGCCGGTACACCTGGCAATCTACCTCTGCCTGCTCTTCTTGTTGATATACCAGGCAAGCTTCAGGATGCTCGCAGCGGTAGTAACCGGACGGGCAAGCCCAAGAATCGTCCATTTTAAAACCCGGCTCCGGTCGGACTTTGCACGGATGGTTCTGGCAAATTCCATAACCCTAACCCCGGGCACCGTCACGCTGGATCTCAACGATGATCACCTGACTGTACACTGGTTCTTCTGCAGTACCACCCATTCCACAGCAGCCGGTAATGAGGTGAAGGGCAGGCTCGAGGCATATGTTCGGAAGGTATGGCTATGAGCGGGATGTTGTTCACATCCATGCAGTGGTTTATGGTTTTCTGTGCGGTTGTGTGCACAGTCCGTCTCGTACTCGGGCCGACAGCTGCGGACCGCCTGGTGGCCCTGAATGTGATGTCAGGCATCGTGCTGGCATTTCTTGTACTGAGGGGAGTTCAGCAGGGACGCCACATCTACCTGGATGTGGCGCTCGTCTATGATATCTTCGGATTCCTCGGGTTTCTGGCTATTGCCCGATTCCTGAAGGACCGCCTTGAGCATGAGGAGGAATCATGACAGCCATGATGATACGTGAAGTGCTGGCAGCTTGCATCTTTGCCGCAGCAGTACTGTTCGGGACGGCAGGCGTAATCGGTCTGTTCAGGTTTCCAGATCCCTACTCCAGGCTGCAGGCCAGCGCCCTATGCGGGACCACTGCGGTGCTCACCACATGCGTTGGAGCCCTGCTGCTCGCGCCAAGCTGGGCTGTTGCTTCGCGGGTGATCGTGATCATCATATTCTTCCTGTTTTCAGCACCCACCGGCTCCCACATAGTTGCACGGTTTGCCTGGAATGCAGGCACTCCGGTATGGCGGCCTGATCGTCTACGTACCCTGAAAGGAAGAAGGAAAGCCCCATGACCGTGATCCTGCTTGTACTGGTCCTCATACTCTCTGTGTATGCTCTGGCAGCCAGGGACCTGCTCCACGGAATCATTGCCCTATCCGCGGTCAGTCTCCTGTGCGCTCTGATGTTCTATCTGCTGCATGCACCTGATGTAGCCATTACTGAGGCGGCAGTCGGCGCAGGCATAACAACCGTGGTCTTCATAGGGGTGATACGGAATACCGAACGAAAGGATAGAGGGTGACAATGCGTACCCATACGCTCAGGTACCATGTGCAGGCTGCCGCAGCCCTCCTAGCAGCGGCGGCGGTTCTCCTGCCTGTTTTTCTCATCGATGTCCCCTGGCCGGCCGCAGCAAGGGACTACCTTGAGCATTACGGTGTCGGCGATTCAGGAGCTATTAATCTCGTGAGCGCGGTCTACCTGGGCTTCAGATTCTTCGACACCCTGGGTGAGACTCTCGTGCTGATTGCAGCAGTCTGCGGGACCATAGGTATGCTGACCCGTGCAGGTGCAATTCTCCCCGAAGGGTTTGATGCCTCCGGCATGGCGCACGGGTTCACCGGGGAGGGTGAAGCACCGGATACACCCACATTCACTATTCCTGTAGAAAAACCGAAGTCCCATACCCTGCGGACCCATCTGCTGGAAGTGGTCACCGGGGTGCTCGGACCTGTGGTGCTGGTGTTTGGGTTCTATGTGATGCTCTACGGTCACTATTCTCCAGGCGGCGGTTTCCAGGGCGGTGCGGTCATTGCCTCAGGGATCGTCTTCCTGGCGTTGGGCAAACGAGAGGAAGTGACCTCGATGCTGACCCAGGCGCCGGTGCTCTACCGCATTGAGTCGGCATCGTATCTGCTGCTGGTGCTCATGACTGTCAGCGGCCTGTTTGCGGGCAGTGGATTCCTCGGCAATCCCTTTGCCCGGCTGTTTGATGAATCAGCGGCATTCATCATGGTGCTTGACATCTGCATCGGTATGATCGTCGGCACAGGAATCGGATTTATATGCATTGCCATGGTAGGGAGGAAGGTCTCATGATTGAGCGGCTGCTGCTGCTGGCGATGTTCCTCGTCGGTTTCTGGG
>SKXS01000042.1 GCA_007128345.1 Spirochaetia bacterium | reverse complement strand
TTGCGGGAAGCATCAGCTTCTACATCGGATTTGCATTATATCTGACGTAAGCATATATGATATCTCAATGCAATGGGGACGGAGGAACCCAGCAACGGTAACCCAAGTGAGGTAACCGGCATAATAGCTGAAGCAGACCCTGACAGTTCTCATCCTCGATTCAAGCCTGCAAGTGTTGAATATCAACTTCTCCAATACATGTGCATGAGATATCTACGATTTGTCCACAGGAAAAACGAGTCATATGTACAATAGGCTTCAGAACCCGCCAGAGTCTGCTCAACAGATTGCCGGTGATGAAGGGATCAACTGCTGTAAAGCCCGCCCGGGGAGAACGTCGGAAAATTAGTGTGATGCGGCCAGGGATCTATCACCGATCATGCGCAGCAGATCAGGCCTGTCGGTTGTAATAAAATCTACACCCATGTCAGCAAAACGCTTCATATCCTCCGGATCGTTGACTACCCAGACTCCTGCAGTCAGTGAATGCTTCCGGTACTCCCGGAAAAGCGTATCATCGAGAAAACGTCGATCAGTCCCAATGCAGTCTACACCAAGTGAAGCAATAAAGGAGGCAATCTCAGGTGATGAAAGGGCGGTATTTCCAAAATAGGTTCTGCCGATGAGTGCACAAGTCTTCAGCCGAGGCTCTATGTTCCTGACTGATTCAAGTGTGGGGAAATCGAATGAGAGGACCGTTGTTCTGTCGATAAGATGGTACTTGCTGAGAATATGAACCAGCTGCTGTTCAATCCCCGGATACCTGGTATTATCTGCCCGTACTTTTATTTCTATCTGCAGTAAGGCCCGCCTGCCTGTCAGATCTATCACTTCCTCTAACGTAGGAATTCGGTGAGGAGGCAAGCTTCCATGCGGAAAGTGCACAGAGGCATCAAGCAGTTTCAGCTCGGCTAGCGTCTTATTGCCAATTTCTCCCTGACCGTCGGTTGTTGTTTCAACCATGGGATCATGCATGAGCACAAGCTTTCTGTCCTTGCTCATGTGGATATCGAGTTCAACTGCATCAGGTTCGCAGGCGAGTCCTGCTTTAAAGGCTTCCAGGGTGTTCTCAGGTGCCAGTCCTGCGCCTCCACGATGGGCAATCCTCAGGAACGTATGATCTTTCGGGTATATTGGGTGGTTCATGGGTGCAAGTATATCTAAAAATAAAATCTTAGCAACAGTACAATGATGCTGAATACGACCCGCAACTATGTATTGCTTGTTGTATACCGTGGAAAAAATGCATGGTACAGTGGATTATGTTGTGAAGCCAACTGAATGTTATCGGACAGTCGATTACGTATGACAAGGGAGAAAGAGACATGACAGGGAAAGATAAGCTGCAGCTGGCCCTTGCCCATAAGGAAGGTCCCATACCTTTGGATATTGGTGCTACCGCGGTAACTGGGATGCATTGCACGGTAGTTCAGGCTATGCGGGAGTACTTCGAACTTGAAAACAGACCAGTGAAGGTCCATGACCCGTATCAAATGCTTGGGCTTATTGAAGATGATCTTATGGATGTGCTGGGAATAGATGTGATCGGGATTATTCCCCGAAATACCATGTTTGGCTTCCCCATTGAAGCTTGGAAGGAGTGGAACACACCCTGGAACCAGACAGTGCTAGTCCCAGGCGGCTTTACCGTCGATCAGAATGGAAAAGGTGTGTATATCTACCCGCAGGGAGATGTGCATGCTCCTCCCAGCGGACATATGCCTTGGGGAAGCTGGTACTTTGATGCGGTTATCAGGCAGCCCTCAATCAATGAGGATGAACTCGATCCCCGGGATAATCTCGAAGAGTATACAGATGTTTCCAACGAAGAGCTGGCATACTATCGACGTGCATGTGAGCAGGCCGAAAAACGCGGCAAGGGGATCGTCATCAATATTGGGTGGACCTCCTTGGGGGATATCTCCCAAATCCCCGGTCCCGCCCTCAAGCACCCGAAGGGAATACGGGATATCACTGAATGGTATATATCAACCGTTACCCGGCAGGATTATATCCATGAGATGTTTGTGCGGCAGACCGAAACAGCACTGCGCAACTTGAAGAAACTCCATGCTTCCGTCGGGAATATACCTGATGCGGTATACGTCTGCGGCACAGATTTCGGCACGCAAGTGAGCCAGTTCTGTTCCAGGGAGACCTTTGAAAACCTCTACGCACCCTATTACCGCACCATAAACCGGTGGATTCATGAACACACGTCATGGAAAACGTTTAAACACTCCTGCGGTGCGATTTTTCCGCTGCTTGACTCATTAATAGCAGCAGGATTTGACATACTCAATCCGGTACAGTGTTCAGCAGAAGGTATGGATCCTGAGCTGCTGAAAGATACCTACGGTAAAGACCTGGTATTCTGGGGAGGAGCAGCAGATACACAGCAGACCCTCCCGTTCGGCACTCTGGATGAGGTCCGCACAGAGACAAAGAAGCGTTTGGAGATATTCAGCAGGGACGGAGGATATGTCTTTAATACCGTGCACAATGTGCAGGCTGGCACTCCGGTTGAGAACCTTTCTGCAATGCTTGATGAGCTCCGCAAGTTCAATGAAGGCAGGTAGCCGAATAGAGGTATTATATACCCGTACGGAAACGGGTATAGTTGGTGCTGAACTCAGGTGATTTCGGTTGCTTTTATCATGTTTGTCTTTCCCGGACTCCCGACAGGAACGCCCGCAGTTATCACGATGGTGTCTCCAGGAGAAACAAGGCCAAGGGCTTTCAGATATTCAGGGGCATACATAAGCAGATCGTCGACGGAAGCTTGGTCTGGAATGAAAACCGGTGTTACTCCCCATGATAAAGCGAGGCGCCGGACAGTAGCTTCCACAGGGCTGAACCCAATAATCGGTATTCCCGGCCGGAACTTTGAGACCAGGCGAGCCGATCCTCCGGAATGGGTAAAGCTGGCAATATATGATGCCTTGATTGCCAAGGCAAGTTCCCGGGTAGCCAGCCCGACTGCCTCGGTCATACTTCTCCTCCGGTTGATCTCCATATCTTCACGGTTCAGCCGCTGATCCAGCACCAGCCTCTGGTACTCAATGCTTGCCTCAGTATGGGTAATGATACGTTTCATGATCTCCACTGACTCAACGGGGTACTTTCCTGCTGCGGTTTCACCTGACAGCATGACAGCGCTTGTGCCGTCAAGGACCGCATTTGCCACATCAGCAGCTTCAGCGCGGGTCGGTCGAGGATTGTGCATCATCGATTCAAGCATCTGGGTGGCGGTTATCACCGGGACACCCGCAAGGTAGCATCGCCGTATGATTGACTTCTGGATCATAGGTACTTCTTCAGGAGAGGTCTCAACTCCTAAATCACCTCGGGCAATCATGACGGCGCTTGAAACGGCAATAATGCTGTCTATGTCCTTCACTGCCTCCGGTTTTTCGATCTTTGCAATAACCGGAATTTCTCTTCCGTATGTCCTGTTCATGTATTCTTTCAAAGCGGTGACATCGATACTGCTCCTTACAAAGGAGAGGGCTACATAATCAAGATCGTTTTCGAACGCAAAGGCGAGATCCTCCTCATCTTTCTTTGTATAGGAAGAGAGCCGGGAAAGAGGGGTGTTGGGAAGGTTTACCCCCTTGCGCGGCCTGATAGCTCCGCCGTCTATGACTATGGTCTCTATCTGATCACCGGCAACCCCTGCAACCTCCAGAGAAACCAGGCCGTCATCAATCAGTATCTTCGTTCCAGGTGAAACCTCTTCATGAAGGTACGGGTAGTCTATGCTGATCATCTCCCGATTTCCCATAACTGGCTTCTCTGATACAATCAGGCGGTCACCGGGATGTACTGCGATGTCCGGATGCTCCAGCATGCCGATTCGAATTTTCGGACCCTGCAGGTCCTGGAATATGGCCAGAGGAATCCCTGTATCCTGTGAAACATTCCTAATGATCAGCGTACTTTGGAGATGGTCTTCATGAGTTCCGTGGCTGAAATTCAGGCGGAAAACCCGTGTCCCAGCCTGAACCATACGGGATACCGCAGCATAATCCCGAGAAGCTGGACCAATGGTAACAACAATCTTTGCATATGCAGCAGGTTTCTTCATAGTCCCTCCGATGGAATATATCATATGTCATGATTACCAGCTAAGCAATGTATGAAGCATAAGCAGAAGGTTCTTTGCCGGGAAACAGTATGATAACCGGTTATGTAAGTTCCTTGCAGCTGTACGCCGGCTAAAATATGAGCAGATGTATTGTAGATGAAATATATGAATACACGTATAGGAAATAATGATGCAGATTGAGAGTATGGGATATCACGCATGGCCTATGTGAGCAGGAATCTTCAAACATTCAGACTTATTCAAAAACTTGCGAATAATAGTAAAGTTAAAGATATACTGTGAAGAGAAAAGACTAATACCTTTCACAAGAAGTACTAAATATACCCCGTACGCGATTCGAACGCATGACCTGCTGCTTAGGAGGCAGCCGCTCTATCCTGCTGAGCTAACGGGGCAATAATGCCATGAAACATATTGAAAGAGTAATGAAAATAATTTGGAGTGTCAATCCCCTGCAGTTGCATGAACCTGGTAACATGTTCTATAGTAACGTATTGGAGGTGTCATGGATTTCGGCGATATACTGGATACATGGGAGAAGCAGAATCAGTCGTCTCAGGGTAAGTCCAGGAAGCTTGAAGAACTCTATGACCGATACCTTCCAGAAGATGATTTGTCCGATTTACAGGAAAGCGAAGAGACAGGGGAGCATTCAGTCAGAGACTTGAAGCGCATGGAACCTGAAGCTGTGCTTGATCTGCACGGGTTCACTGCTGAAGAAGCCCGCAGTATGGTTATGTCCTTCCTGGAATCTTCCGCTCGTTCAGGTAAGCAAAAAGTGCTCATCATTCATGGGAAAGGGAACCGGTCTGCTCACGGCAGCGTGCTCAAAAAAGTTGTCCGCAGCTGCCTGGAAGCCTCGCCGTATGCAGGGAGAACAGGCACCCCCGGGCGGGAACTAGGGGGATCTGGTGCTGTATGGGTAATACTTAAAAAAAGGTAACAGGTATCAGCGTTCTCGATAGATGATCCTGCCCCTCGTCAGGTCATAGGGGGACAATGCAACCCGGACACGGTCGCCCGGCACGATGCGTATGTAGTGCTTCCGCATCTTTCCTGATAAATGCGCAAGTATAAGATGTTTGTTTTGGAGCTCTACTCGGAACATAGTATTCGGCAGTGATTCCTTCACAATGCCTTCTACTTCTATAGCCTCTTCTTTTGCCACTGGTCCTCCTGCAGATATTTTGAGTTCCTGAGAATTCTATGTATTCTATAATCTTTTGTCAACCTGTTGACAATTTAAGTAAATTGTATTATCAATCACGAACTTGTGAGGGCTAATGAGTGAAGAGGGGGTGATACCATGGTAGATAAGGAATTCATCAGCGAGATGGAAGAAAAACTCCTCGAAATCAAGGAAAATATCATCAGGCAGTTTATGGCTGAAAGTGAAGACTTCAAGCAGATGGTTGATGATATGAGCATCAAGGATTTAGTGGATGTTGCCGCAGATGATATCGGTAAGCGGCAGCTAGAGGCGCTCAATCAGCACGAACTGAAGACATTGAAACTGGTGGAATCAGCGATTTCACGAATCCACAATGAGCGGTATGGAAGATGTCTCAGCTGCGGAACCAAAATCCCAGAAGAACGGCTTCGTGCCATACCGTATGCGCTGCTGTGCATTACCTGTAAGAGCGGAGAAGAAAAGAATAACCGGTAATTTCAAGCTGATGAAGTATCCAGGGGCTTCTCCATACAGAGGAGCCCCTGATTTGTCTATGCAATAAACGGGTTATGCTTACGCTCTTCTTTGATTGATGTCATAGGACCATGGCCAGGATATACCTTGGTATTGTCAGGCAGCAAAGCGATTATCCTGCCAAGGCTCTCAGCCAGCGAACGGTCATTTCCTCCCGGCAGGTCTGTCCTGCCGACAGAATGGTAGAACAGGGTATCCCCGGAAAACAACACCTGGTGCTCACGATTGTACAGACATATTGACCCGGGACTATGCCCTGGTGTATGGATCACTTCCAGACCTGATGCGGCCACCACATCCCCATGTCTTAGGGTGTGGTCTGCCCGGGGAATACGGGAAATTTCTGAGGAATACTGGCTTATCATTCTGGGATCTATGGAAACCAGCATAGTGCTGTGCTGCTCCAGGCAGCCCGGTCCGGTGTAACCAGCTTCAAGTTCGTGTATGAATAACAGAGGATTAAAACCCTTCCGTGCGCAAGCTGAAATAAACTGCTCAGCGCCGAGCAGGTGATCAAGATGACCGTGGGTAAAGATAATTCCAGTAGGAATAAGTTCAAGTTCTTTGACTATCCGAGCTAGGGTGCTGCCGTCAGCACCAGGATCAACTAAGACACAGTGCGTGTCATCTGCACTCACAATATAGGCATTGGTCTCAAGTTCTCCAACTACCGCATGTTTGATTATCATATGTGATCTACCCTGTTTTTTTCTTTGCAAAATTAACCGTAATGTTTCTGCCGCGGAATTTTATGCTGTCCATGGTTTCTACGGCCTGCTTTGCATAGTCCTGAGATATATTCACGAACGAGTAGTTATCTAGTACGCGTACGGAACCGATATCATCTTCTTTCAGGGGGAGTGTGCTCGTAAACAGCTTAACCAAATCCTTTGGATACACTTTCTTGCTTTTCCCTATGCTGACGAAGAGGGTTACCATATGCTCATTGGACACCTCACTGCCCTCGTTGCTGATACCTCCGACTGCATCCCTGAGGAGATAGGCAAAGAGATATGATCTGAGATGAAACGGGACACACCGCCTCATAATTTTCTTCATGCTCGCTAGTTCTTCAGGGTGCTTGTCTAGTTTGACCTGTTCAGCGAGCGTCTTGATTTTTCCTCTCAGCACTTCTTCTTGTGATGGATGTAATTTTTTTGACTGTTTCATGAAACATTTCTCCTGAATAACTTCGAGTATGTAACGCTGATCTGGGGTAAGAAATATGTAGAGTGAACTAATGCTTGGTGAGTGTAAGGCTTCATCCAGCAGCGTATGGAAACGCAGGGATTCATGCAGACCGTACACAACGAGGGGAGCCGGATCCTCCAGCAGCGGCAAAAGGGAATCCCGCAAGCTGAGTACCTCCAGCCTCAGCGGGACAGAAGCTGCAGCTGCCATGCGGGCAATAGCATCTCGCTGCTGGTGCTCCGCACAAAGAATGACTGATTTCTGGATGCCCCATGCGTACAGGAAATCAGTCAATATACTAAGTTCAAGCTGCTCATATTCCAACCATTCAGCTGTGCGGTTCGGTGTGTACCATTCACTGCGGGTAATCACCTTTGGATATTTGATAAGCGTTTTGAGTTCTCCCAGGTCTTGAGGAGAATCAGTGTACAGATGATAGGGGGCAGAGCCGCTGATTTTAGAAGAGATAAAAAGCACATCCTGATCAAAACTGTGTATGGAATCCGAATCCAGCTGTCCTTCAGGCCTGATAATAGTCACGCTGGTTACCTGGGCAAGCGTGAGGTTGTCACGCCGTATATGGTCAATAATTCTTTCCGGTGTGGAGATAAGTACCTGTGCGGGATTGCTGAGTTCTGAGATGTCATCGCGAGCGTTCCTATTCAGGCCTATCACCGCACAAGAACGGTTACCCGGCTTGCGGGGCAGGCCGTCCACCATATCTTTGACCTGCTGCAGATTCTCGTGACCAACCAGCATGAGGTAAGTTGGCGTACGTTTGTCTGCTTGTTTATGTTTATGCCTGGAGCGTTTGGCAGCAATAATCGGTATCAGCCCTGCAGCCAGCGTACCGTCACGGGGCAGTGCTTCTATGATCATGCTCTTTTTAACAAACCGCGTATGGAAATCCATGGACTTCTGCTGGAGCATCGTAGGCCTTTCCAAGCCTATGTCTCTGCAGAGCATGTAGAAGTCTTCTGACACAATACTTTGATTCATCAGCACGCTTTGTTACCGTAATAACGCATAATTTATAAGCATATAAATTGACTCTTGCTTTGTCAAGGAAACTGTATTGTGCTATGATACAGAGGTACGTATAAGGAGCAGTACCATGGAGCAGAAGCGGTCGCAGATCAGTGCGTTCCAAAAGGAGATAGAGCAGATACAGACTAAGCTTGAAATAAGTCTGGCTGATTTAGGCAAAGTAGTATTTCCCCATATGAATCCTAAGGATTTCCCGAATGAAGGTACTGTAGAGCAGATACGCTCCATCGAGGGGGAGATGGAACGCATTGACCGCCTGATAGAAGATATCAATCAGGCCAACTGGGGAGCCAAGAACTCATCTGAAGAAATAGCTCAAATAGAACAGCGCATTGCAGCGATAGAATTTGAAAAAAATTCCCTGTACAGCAGAATCGGCGTCATTGCGTATGAGGAATATACTGCCGGTGAAGCGAAAGATGAGTTTGCCCTTATATTCTCGTCGGTCATCCATCAGAACGCGAAACTCACAAAAGCGCAGAAGTCCCTCAAGGACATAGAGCTTCGATATGTTGCCGCTTCAGTGTTTGAACGCATGTCATTACGGGTCAAACAGAAGAAAATTCGAAAAGAAATAGAACAGCTGAACAAGGAGCGGGAGCTCCTGTTCAGGAAAGCGGGCAAGCATATCTGCACCTCCCGGTTGATCAAGGATATCAAGAGTAAAACGGCTGGTTCCATAGCAGTGGAGTATGAGCGTCTAGAGAAGAATCATGAATCGCTGTACTCGCAGCTGGAAGAAAGGAAAAAAACCAGGGCAAAGAATGAAGAGATACTCTCCCATGCAGGAGTAGCTGATAATCTGGAAAAGCGTATTGAAGAGCTCCAGGAAAGCAGGTCGGTGCATGATGATCAACTGAAAAAACTCTATGCCAGCCTCGGATCATTTTTGCTGGAGCATCCTAAGATATACCAAGGGAAGGATATTCCCGAACTATCCACAACTCTGCACGCGATAGAAAGCAGCAGGGAGAAAATTGAGCAGCGCAAGAATGATGTCAAAAAACTTGAATCAGAGATGAAAATCGACGAATTGAAGCAGTACATTGATCGGGACAACCAGGCAATGGAACGGAAACATGCCCAGATAACCAGCCTGCAAAAAGAAATCCGTGAAATAAAGGGGCGGGTTAATCAGCATGCCGACAAGATCGAAGAACTCAAGCGGATCATCGAAGGGTAACAGGAAGCAGACACCCCATCATAAGAGATTATATACTCCTCTCCTATTGCTGGGCGTGTTAGGTCTCGTGCTCCTAGCTGCTGGAGCTGCTGCCGTCTGGAGATCATCAGCCTATCCGCACCGTAGCGCCGAACTCAGGACAGTGAACATTACTCCCGGTATGACGGTAGAAGAGATAGGCAGGCTGCTGCGCAGCGAAGGTGTGATATCAAGCGTATGGGGCTTCAGACGGCATGTGGTTTCCCGGGGTTTGGATCGCGAGCTCAAGTCGGGCAGCTATGTATTCCCTCCTGGATTGACCCTTGCGCAGGCTGTCGATGTGCTGCATCGCGGATACCTGGAGCAGGGATCGATGTATGTATTTCCAGGATTCACCCGCAATGAGATAGCACAAAGGATTGCCGATGCTGTCCGAATTAACTTGCCAGATGTCATTGAGGCCATTGATGCGGAAGCAGCCAGGAGAAGACTTCCTTCAGCGGAAGGGTATTTTTTCCCGGGGAGGTATGTGTTCTCATTGGATGGCTTTTCACTATCCAAACTCATTTCCCTCGGATTTGATCGGTTTATGGCATGGGAAAGCGAATACTGGGAAGAAATCGAAGCATTTCCCTACGGGGGGACGGAGGAACTGGTGATCGTAGCGTCCATGGTACAGCGTGAAGCCGGCAGCATTTGGGAAATGCCGCTAATTGCAGGCATCATTTGGAAACGTCTGGAATTGGGCATGCCGTTGGGCATAGATGCCACAACGCGGTATGAACTCAATGACTGGCAGAATCCGCTCAGGAGGGAGGATCTTGAACGGATGACCCCCTTCAATACACGAAGGAATGTGGGACTTCCTCCAACTGCTATATCTAGTCCGGGTATCGATGCTCTGCTGGCTTCCCTGCGGCCCCAGGAGTCCCCGTACCTGTATTACCTGCATGATCGGGAAGGAGGTATACACTTCAGTGCAACCTATACAGAACATCTTGAGAAAATTGAGCAGCACCTCCGGTAGAAAATCTTCACGCGTAACATGTACATATCTTGATTTTATGTGGTTCATTGCGTTAGTTTGGCGCTATGCATATATCCAGGTGAAACTCCCTGCCTGATAAAGCCTGACTAACAGTCAGTCTCCAGCCAAAGTCGTGAGATGAGTTTTGAGCGTTGGCAGGAATGTACGAGAGTTCTAAAGAGGTTCTGAATCTGTGCGGCAAGTTAGAAAGTGGAAGACGAGATCGCACTGAAGATTGCAGGCACCATGAGCAGACCATTTTGGTGAAGGCTGCGAATGTGAGATTCTACCGGGCTTAGAAGGCATAGCGAACGTATAAAAATATGTGTTGTTCAAGACCAGTCAGGAAGCACATAACTAATAAAATATTTGTGATTACAGCAGTGCGCCTATTGGTTAAATCTGTATGTACGTATAAGTTTTATAGGGAGTTTAGGTAGGATATGTTACAAGCTACGTAACAATTAACTGTTGTGTTTTTAATGGAGTACTAGATGAAAAAGCTGCGATATGGACTCATAGGATGTGGAGATATTTCCAGAAAACGTGTTGCTCCAGCAATCAGGGACTTGGAGATATGCGATTTGGTTGCTGTGAATCGTGCTCATTTTGAGCATGCTGAATTGTTTGCAAAGGAATTCGGTGCGCGGAAATGGTATGAAACATGGCAAGAGCTTATCAATGATAATGAGATTGATGTCGTTTATATTGCAACACCACATAATATTCATAAAGAGCAGACAATTGAAGCCGCTAAAACAGGTAAACATGTGCTTTGTGAAAAGCCTTTAGCATTAAACGCAGAAGACTGCAAGCAGATGATTGAAGCATGTACTGAAAATAATGTAAAACTTGGAGTTGCATATTATCGGCACTATTATCAAAGTATAAATCGTATAAAGCAAATAATTGAAAAAGGAGAAATTGGAGAGGTGTCTCTTATCCAAATCAATGCATTTGAACAATATGATTTTAAACCGGATGATCCTAAATACTGGTATACAATTGGTAAATACTCCGGGGGAGGTCCTATGATGGGTGCTGGATGCCACCGTGTGGAAGTACTTATGAACATTCTTGGAGCGGTTACAGATGTGGAGTCAAAATTGGATTGTTCTTCCGGTGCTCATGAATTGGACAATTATGGGGCAGCAATTCTTCATTTTGCATCTGGTGCACTTGGAGTTTTGTGCGTGAGTAGATCAGTATATGATTCAGCAGATACAGTTGATATCTACGGCAGCGAAGGATCAATAAAAGTTCCAATATTAAATGAAGGTAAAATGTATGTGCGCACCAGAGAGGGAGAACGGATTGAGGAACTTCCACCTCATGCTAATTTCCATGTACCACTGATCGAAGATTTCACTTTAGCTGTATTAGAAAATAGGGAGCCGGAAGTTACCGGTGAAATTGGACTTGCTGTTCAGGAAGTGTTAGATAGGATCTATAAATAATTTGGTTTACTTCTCCTATAAAGAGAGTTATGAATATTGTAGGATTTCAACGATTGATGGTTGCCATTTGGAAAAGAATGGAGGGGATTGTCTGGGAGAAATTCCAGATTTACTAATAATCTGGTGAAAATAAACTTAAATTGATGAAGAGATATTGTGCAGAGCTTGGAGAATGTTTCATTAAGTTTACTTGATGACGTTTTCACACAGTGTGAATGCCGGGAGTCATACCTGCTCTGCCTATGTAGAAGCATATGCCGACTAGAGAAACAGCAGATGCAGGGGAATCAGGCGCATTTCATTTGATGATATCAGCTGGTCAAGGTATAGTTACATGCATGCACACTCTTAATGCGCGCATACGTACAGGAGCAGCAGGGGGCTGCTTGCACCCAGGAAGGCTGAATGGCAGAGGCTGGACAAGATGAGAAAAACCTATGAAGATGCCGGGACATTGCTGAATCGTATTGTTCGCCATATTCCCTCCCGTGAAAGAAAAACTGCAAAGTGGGAAGTGTTTGAGCAGAGGCTCAGCAGGCATTTCCCGAAACTCCTTTCATTGCTCCTTGATCTCTACGGGAATACCTTCGACTTCCTCTATTTCCTTGAGGACCTTCTGTATATGATGTGGAAGAACTACCGTGAGCGTCCGAAGGATATCCTAGCCCTCGATGCCGCACGGGAAAGAGATACGCACTGGTTTGCCCATCAGCGTCTTGTTGGCGCCATCATCTATGTGGACCTGTTTGCTGACACCATAGACGGACTTATGAAGCGGCTGCCGTATTTAGAGGAACTTGGCGTTACCTATGTACATCTTATGCCGCTCTTTGACGTCCCCGAAGGGGAGAGCGACGGAGGCTATGCGGTAAAAAGCTACCGGGAGGTGCAGCCAAACCTCGGGACTATGGATGATCTCAGGAAGCTTGCCAAGGTATTCAGGAAAAAGGGAATCAGCCTTGTCCTCGATTTCATCCTGAATCATACATCAGACCAGCACATATGGGCTCAGCAGGCCGCTGCGGGTGATCCCTACTACCAGCAGTTCTACTTCATGTTTCCCGACCGGCAGGAGCCGGATGAGTATAACATATACCTGAGGGATATATTTCCTGAAGCAAAAACCGGCAGCTTTACCTATCATGAGGAAACAGGAAAATGGGTGTGGACCACCTTCAATTCGTTCCAGTGGGACCTGAACTACAAGAATCATGAGGTGTTCAAAGCCATGGCAGAGGAAATGCTTTTCCTCGCTAACGTGGGGACGGAGGTGCTACGGTTTGATGCCATAGCTTTTGTCTGGAAGGAGAAAGGCACTGTTTGTGAAAGCCTTCCTAAAGCCCATACGGTCATTAAGGCATTTAAAGCAGTTGCCTCCATTGTTGCCCCTGCTATGGAATTCAAGTCGGAGGCCATCGTACATCCCGATGAGGTGATCCAGTACGTTGGAACAGACGAGTGCGCGCTCTCCTACAATCCGCTGATCATGGCAACAGCATGGGAAGCCCTGGCTACCCGTGACCCGAAACTTTTTCGAGAATCCGTTGCCCGCAGATATTATATCCCGCCCGGCTGCTCATGGGTCAACTATGTGCGCTGCCATGATGATATCGGGTGGACCTTTGATGACAGTGACGCACAGCGGCTGGGGATCAACGGGTACTACCACCGGAAATTTCTGAACGATTTCTATACCGGCCGGTTCCCGGGCAGTTTTGCCAGAGGACTGCCGTTCCAGGAGAATCTGAAGACCGGAGACTGCAGAATATCCGGGATGTGCGCCTCTCTTGCGGGTCTGGAGAAGGGGATTGTTACGGGAAACGAACAGGAAATCTCCTATGCAGTAGGAAAAATCGTACTGCTCTACGGGCTCATGTTCTCGCTGGGAGGAATTCCCCTTATCTATATGGGTGATGAGATCGGAATGCTCAATGACTACGCTTATGCGGCTGATATGGCAAAAGCTAGAGATTCTCGGTGGGTGAATCGGGTTACCATGGACTGGTTCAAGGCTGAAAAACGCCATGAGCCGGACAGTATAGAAGAGAGAATATTCTCTCAGCTGCAGAAGATGATTGCAGTGAGGAAACGGGAACCTGCGTTTTCTATGGGATCAGCCCATGTGGCTGACTATGGTCACCAGCACCTTCTCTGGTACATCAGAGAAGGTAAAGGATATGGTGTAGTGGTCCTTGCGAATTTTTCTGACAAGCCTTCGGTTATATCCATGAATGACCTGCTGCTCATCAATCGTGGTGATTCATTTGAAGACCTGCTTACGCACCGCTTCTATCAGGGAACATTTGAGATTTCGCCATGGGGCATCATGTGGCTGAAAGAGCAGAAAGGAGCAGATGAATACTATGGATGATTCCTGGAAGCTATATGAAGAAGGAAATCCTGGCGAAAAGCTGGCTAACAGAGAAAGTCTTTTTTCATTAGGCAACGGATACATCGGGTTCCGAGGATTCTATACGGAACGGCGGCCTGCATACCATCCTGGGGTATTTGTTAACGGGTTCTATGAACTGACTCCCATCCAGTACGGAGAGCCTGCATATGGCCTTGCTGAATTTAATCAAACGATGCTGGACCTCCCTGACTGCAGGTACATGGAGATACGTCTGGGTGATGAACTGGTAGACATGAGTACCGGTGAGGTTGAACACTTCTCAAGAATTCTGGATTTCCGGACGGGTATACTCACCCGGACGCTCCGGTGGAAGAGCCCCAAGGGCATACGTGCAGCAGTAACCTGGATGACCCTGCTGTCGTTCACCCATTCACATATGGGAGCACTGAAGGTATCCATTGATGTGGAAACAGGTATCCCGGTTACCCTCAGATCAACCATAGCCCTGCCTGCCGAGCGGCCCAGGGATGAGTACGATCCCCGGGTGAGCACCAAGCTGATGCGCCCCCCTCTTGAACAAATTGACAGCAAAGTATTCAAGCGTGAACACTGTTTTTGCATCACAGGAAGCTTCAGAACTATCGAAAGCAATCTCCACCTGATCTGCGGGCTGACTCACCGATGGGATAAAGCTCAGGAAGGGGTTATTGAGGAGAACCAGTACTCAGTTCCCTATGTAGTTTTCACCTCATGTGACGGTCCGTTTGCATTCTACAAGTTCTTTTGCTACCATACATCCAGGATTTCTGGTGAAGAGATTCCCCAGGAATCTTTGGAAGCAACCCAGGAAGCAGCTTTTACCCTTGGCTGGGAAGGACTCGTGAAGGAACAGCGTGAGTACCTGGATACGTTCTGGCAGACAGCTGACGTGGAAGTGCACGGAGACCCCCTGCTGCAGAAGGCCCTCAGGTTCAACCTGTTCCAGCTTTTGCAGTCTGCAGGCAGGGATGGAAGGACCAGCCTTGCCGCGAAAGGACTCACAGGAGGAGGATACGAAGGACACTACTTCTGGGATACAGAAATTTACGGCATGCCGTTCTTTACGTACACCATGCCTCAGACAGCACGGGCTCTCATCCAGTACCGAATCTCCATCCTACAACGGGCAAGAGAGCGTGCCCGGATGCTTTCGCAAAAGGGAGCTCTCTTCCCTTGGAGAACAATCAACGGTCTCGAGGCTTCTGCGTACTATCCTGCTGGGACCGCACAGTACCACATCAATGCAGATATAGCCTACAGCATCTTCCAGTACCTTGATACTACTGGTGACATATCAATTCTGCAGGAAGGTGCCGCTGAGGTGCTCTTCGAAACAGCCAGGCTCTGGACAGACCTGGGGTTTGAGAACCCCAGGAAGAACGGGGCATTCTGCATTAATGAAGTTACCGGACCTGACGAATACTCAGCCTTGGTCAATAATAACTGCTATACCAACGTGATGGCCAGATACCACCTGAGGAGATCAGCAGAAACTGCCCGGACACTTGCATCAGATATTCCCGATTACTGGAGGGATCTCTGCAGCCGTATAGACCTTCTGCCTGATGAGATAGACGGCTGGCAGCGTGCTGCTGACCATATGTTCATTCCTTTTGACAGGGAACTGGGCATCCATCCCCAGGATGATACGTTTCTTGACCGTGAACCATGGCGTTTTAGCACGCGGCCAAAAGATGCCTATCCCCTGCTGCTTCATTATCATCCGCTGGTGATTTATCGCTACAGGGTACTCAAACAGGCTGATGCAGTACTGGCTATGCTGCTGCTCCCCGATGAATTCCCATGGTACCAGAAAAAGCGTGACTTTGATTTTTATGAACCGCTGACAACAGGGGACAGTTCCCTTTCCGCATGCATCCAGGGAATTCTTGCTTTTGAATACGGGTACGTCGGCTTGGGGATGGAATACTGCAGGGATACCGCACTTATGGACATCGAGGATCTGCATAGCAACACCAAGGACGGACTGCATACTGCAGCCATGGCGGGGTCATGGATGGCTATGGTATACGGAATTGCGGGATTTCGCCTGAAGTACGGCACTCCTTTCTTCAGGCCGATCATACCTCCGGGATGGACAGGATACCGGTTTAGACTTAGGTTTGGACAAGCGCTCATGGAAGTCTCTGCTGATACGGAACTCGTTACATATACACTCGTATCAGGGAATTCGCTGAAGATACGTCATCGGTCCGAGCTGCTGGAGGTAACTGCCGAAGGATGCCAGGTGCCGGTCAGACCGTCCTTCAAGGGAGCGGTGTTTGATCTTGATGGGGTCCTGACTTCCACAGATGAGCATCACTATCTAGCATGGAAGCACATAGCAGATGCTCAGGGGTGGGAATTCACCCGTGAGCTGAATATGCAGCTGAGGGGTGTATCGCGACGGGAGTCGCTCATGATCATAGCGCGGCATAACCAAGCGGAATTAGAAGAAGAAGTAATTCGTTCGCTCATGGAACAGAAGAATACCTTCTATCGCAGTTCGCTGGAGCAGCTTACAGAGGCACATGTCTTTCCGGGCGTACGACCACTGCTTACGGAGCTCAAGGATGCAGGAATTCGACTGGCCATAGCCTCTGCCAGCCGAAATGCTCCGTATATACTTGAGAAGCTGAAACTTTCAGCATTTTTCGATTATATATCACCTGCACACGAAGTTGTGCGGGGGAAGCCGGATCCCGAGGTCTTTGCTCGTGCGGCCGAAGGATTGGCTCTCCTGCCTGAAGAATGTGTCGGCATTGAGGATGCCCCGGCAGGTATCCAGGGAATTAAGGCAGCCATGATGCAGTCTGTCGGAGTAGGGCCTGCAGTTGCAGGATGTTCCTGCGGTCTCTACGTGGAAAATCCTGATAAACTTACCTACAAAGCAATGGAAGCCCTGTTTACTGAGTGATTCTGCAATATTGCTTGGAAACCTTTAGCTTTCTCCAAATATAGTGTATGATGATACTACGGAGGTACTACTATGAAGTCGGACGAACATATTGCTCGAGAAGCGCACCTGCAGCCAATTGAGACAATTGCAGAACCTCTGGGGCTCAGCAGAGAGAATCTTTACCTGTATGGACCATACAAAGCAAAGGTGCCCCTTGAGCTGCGAGCACAGCTGGAGCATAGTGGAGCTGAAGACGGCAAGCTGATACTGGTTACCGCAATGACCCCTACACCGATGGGTGAAGGGAAAACTACCAACACCATAGGACTTGCCCAGGCGCTGAAGCAGATAGGTGCATCACCCATGGCGGCGATTCGGGAGCCGTCTCTTGGGCCATGCATGGGGGTGAAGGGAGGAGCAGCCGGGGGAGGATACTCCCAGGTGCTTCCCATGGATGAGATCAATCTGCATTTCACTGGAGATCTGCATGCGGTTTCTATTGCCCATAATCTGCTCTCTGCATTGATCGACAATCATATGCACCAGAATAAGGAGCCCGTAATCCATCCCCGAAAAGTTGAGTGGAAGCGGGTCATGGACATGAATGACCGTTCTCTCCGTGAGATTCTCGTAGGACTTGGCGGAAACGGAATCAACGGCGTAGCCAGGGAGGATGGATTTGAGATAACTGCGGCAAGTGAAGTGATGGCAGTCTTATGCCTTGCCCGTGACCTCAATGACTTGAAGCGACGGCTTGGGAATATCATTGTCGGGGTTACTCCCGACAGGAAACCTGTTACTGCTGCTGATCTGCATGTCCAAGGAGCTATGGCTGCACTGCTTAAGCAGGCTATGAATCCGAATCTTGTACAGTCCATAGAGGGGGTGCCGGTGTTCATACATGGAGGCCCGTTTGCAAACATCGCCCATGGGTGCAATTCCATTGCTGCGACGCAGATTGCCTTGAAGCTCAGTGACTATCTGGTAACCGAAGCGGGGTTTGCTTCTGAACTTGGGGCAGAGAAATTCTTTAACATCAAGTGCAGGACAGCCGGCTTAGCGCCGAGAGCTGTGGTTATTGTAGTAACTTTACGGGCAGTGAAGCTTCATGGTATCGACAATGTCAAAAAGCATGTGGAGAACATCAGGATGTATCAGGTTCCTGTCATTGTATCCATCAATAAATTTTTAGATGATGATCCTGCTGAACTGGAATCGATACAGGCACAGCTGCGTGAAGAGGGAATCCCCGCAGAAATTACTGATTTCAGGGAATCCGGCGGTAACGGCGGGCTGAATCTGGCCGAAGAAGTAGTGAAGATGTGCGATGAACCGTCAGCATTTGCTCCGCTCTATCCGCTGGATATGAGCATTCGCGATAAGATAAGCACGATCTGCACTAAGATGTACGGAGCCGGCGGGGTTGTCTACGAAAAGGGCGTAATAACCAAGATTAAACGCCTTGAACAACTTGGGTATGGCGGCTTCCCCATCTGCATGGCTAAAACCCAAACTTCGCTGTCGGACAATCCAAAAGTGAAAGGGAGACCTGCCGATTTTGAGATCTCTGTAAAAGACGTGAAGGTGCGAGGCGGAGCCGAATTTATTGTGGTATTCACCGGCGACATCATGACCATGCCCGGTCTCCCGGAATATCCTGCGGCGGAGAACATAGACATCAATGAAGCAGGTGATATTACCGGACTATTTTAATCCTTGGCTCTGGGCGAGGAGAAAGTTGAGAAACCTGGCATATAATTCCCCGATATGAACGAAGCGGATATTGCTCATAGTAAGGTTTTTTGTGATACTAAAAGAGAGTTCGTACAGAAATACTGTATGTACGCAGGAAAATCCGGGCTATGTAAAACTATAAGAAATAGTAACTATAAATAGAGAGGAGGAGATACAAAATGGGTATTGAACTGAAAAAGAATTGCAAGTACAGCCTGGTTGTACCGACCAGCATGGGGGTTCGTTTGACTCCAGTTAACGGACAGCCGATGCACTGCGGAGGGCTGCAGATGCTCCAGGCAACCAGTGCGGAGACGAATGTTGCAAGCGTATCGTCGTACTTAGGGCTGCCTGTTAAGGTGTTGACGACGTTTGTCAAAGATAGTCCGATAGCCCGGTTTATAAAAGATGATCTTGCCGGCAGGCATATGGATTACGAAGGAAAGGAAGTGCCTCAGGGCGGACCATGGGGCTACCGTCACCAGTTTAATCTGGCTGACAGCGGGTACGGTTCCCGAGGTCCTCGAGTCCATAATGACCGTGCAGGGGAGGTCGGACGCACGCTAAACATCAAAGATTTCGACCTTGATCGTCTTTTTAGTAAAGAAGGCGTACAGATCGTACATATGTCAGGACTTATCGCGGCGCTCTCGCCTGATACAGGAATCTTCTGCCTTGAGCTGGCACGGGAAGCTAAGAAGCATGGAACACGAGTTTCCTTTGACCTCAATCACCGTGCTTCCTTCTGGAAGAACCGAGAAGAGGAACTTGCTGAGATTTTCAGGGAAATTGCCGAAGCATCAGATATTCTCGTGGGCAATGAGGAAGATTTTCAGCTGTGCCTGGGATTGGAAGGACCTGATCCGGGAGGCAAAGATATTGCCAATAAAATTGACAGCTTCAAAGGTATGATCAGTAATGCAAAAAAAGCGTTCCCGAACGTCAAGGTGTTCGCAAACACCATGCGTGAGGTTGTCAGCACGAACATGCACCTGTGGGGTGCGCTCATGTCGGAAGGAGACAACTGGTATGTGGTAGAACCCAGGGAAATAACCATCCTCGACCGCATCGGAGGCGGTGACGGGTTTGTCGGAGGGATGCTGTATGCTGTCCTGAAGGGTTGGGAATCTGAGAAATGGGTTCAGTTTGGATGGGCCACCGGCGCTCTCGCTACTACTATGTATACTGATTACGGTCAGCCTGCAGATGAAGATCAGGTATGGAGTATCTGGGAAGGTAATGCCCGGGTCAAGAGGTGATCTGCCTCAGTTGAAGGTACGCCAGGCTATAGTACAGCCTGTGTCGTGAAATCCGATGCCCCAAAGCGCAGAAGCTTCGGGGCATCTGTATGTCTACAGCCTACCTGCTGTATGAAGATTTTCTAGTGCTTCGGACAGATTTCTTGAACCTTTTCTTGAAGCCGTTATGAGGATAGCGTTGATTGCCGGTTGATGCATATACATTATTTTCTGATTTCGGTTTACGCAGTTCACGATAATGAGAGGGGCATAGATCCTTCTGTGAAGTATGGGCCAGCAGCGAGGCTATGACGGCCAAAGGATCTTGACCTTCAGTCAGCATCGCCGCTGCATCAAGGTATTCTCCAAAGCGCTGCTGATGAATAATCTGATGAATACTGCTTTGCAGCATCATACGCTTGACAGCTACTATGTCCCGTACAACCGGGAGGGTCTCACGTTTAATGTTCAGTTTAAGCGAATGCTGGAAGGTAATCAGGCGTTTTGTTTCATACGGATTGACTAAAGTGACCGCCCGGCCTGTTTTTCCTGCTCTTCCTGTCCTGCCTATGCGGTGGATGTAGCTCCTTGCATCCTGGGGGAGCGCGTAGTTGATGACATGGCTCAGTTCAGCGATATCTATTCCCCTTGCAGCTACATCAGTCGCAACGAGGATGGATGTGCGGCGCGCCCTGCATGCGCTGAGCACCTGTTCACGATGATTCTGTGACAGATCTCCATGAAGTGCTTCAGCATGATACCCATAGGCCTGCAGGTCTTTTGCTGTTCGGTCTGTATCAATCCGAGTTCTGCAAAATACAATGCCGAAAAAATCCGGTTTGCTGTCGATGATCCTTCTGAGGGCTTCAAACTTATCTTTCTCATGCACCTCAATGTATGTATGTTCAGTGAGGTCCTCATCTCTTTGATGAGCAGGAACGGAGATATGGTCGTATGCCTTCATGAACCGCTCGGCAAGTGCGGCTACCGCCTTGGGCATGGTTGCCGAGAAGAGGATTGTCCTCCGTCCCTCCGGGAGTGAAGAGAGAATTGTCTCTATGTCCTCGATGAACCCCTGGTCAAGCATTTCGTCAGCTTCATCAAGTACCACGTGGGCTGTCTTACAGAAATCAATAGTGCCCCGAGCTATATGGTCAAGTACCCGTCCAGGTGTTCCTACGATAATATCTGATCCACGCTTGAGGGTTCTGATCTGAGGCCCGATGGGCTGTCCGCCATAGACAGGAACAATGGATAACTCTCCTCTTTCTTGAAGTGATTCGAGTTCTCCTGCAGTCTGTATAGCCAATTCCCTAGTTGGAACGAGAATTAGTGCTTGGGGATACCGGCTCTTGTGCGTAATAGCTTCCAGGAGGGGTATGCCGAACGCTGCTGTCTTGCCTGTGCCGGTTTTTGCCTGGCCGATCAGGTCTCGGTTTGAGCCGAGCAGCAGAGGGATGGCAGCGCTCTGGATTCTGCTTGGCATACTGAATCCCTTTCGTGCTATTGCCTGAAGCATGGTCTCTGACAGCCCCATACCTCCAAAGCTCTGAGATTGTGTGTGCATGTGTTTCTTCCTTGTGTGTTGTTTTAGTATCAGAGTACTGGATCAGGCGGCATATGCGTCAGGGTCAAAGAACGGAATATGGTGGCGTGATGGTCAATACACTCGCGAGCATCATACATGAAAGGCTGTAATCATGCAATCTGTTTGCAGCCTGCTTGCAAAAAATAGTTCATGTTCTTTGACCTTCGGCTTTGCCTGTACAAATCCGTGGTAATCGTGGGATAATAGGTGCATGAACGTGCAGAAAGAATATGCCATTCGGCAGCTGACGCCGGATCTTCAGAAACGGATTCGCAGAAACCCGCTTTTAAACATTGATGCGTTTATCATACCGTCTCCCTATGTCAAAGATACAAATATAACTGAGGATTACTCTCACAGCTATGTCTGGATAGAGGAGGGAGAGATTCTCGGATACATCCTTGTGTATTCAGATGAACAGCGGAAGAATTTTCACATATACAAGGTAGTCACCAGTCCGTTCGGACGGGGCCGGGGAATCGGGAGGACGTTTATTGAGCACCTGGCAGAACACATACCAATCGATGCTCAGGTATACCTCTACCTTTGGGAAAAGCAGCCGGATACGTTAGAGTTCTTTAAAAGAAAAGGATTTACTATGGGGGAGCAGATTGTGTACAGGAACCGAATATACTACCTGCTCTCAGCGACAGCAAAGAAGATACTGGCCAGCCGTGATACGGGAACACCGGGCAGCCAAGTGCTCAGCGAAGATATTGGTAAGGCACGGCACGATGCCCGCAAAACAATGCGCATGATATCCCACATGGTCGAATCGCTTTCTATGGAAAATTCAGGGAGGATCATTGAAGATATCAACCGAGAAACCACAACCCTGATCAATATCCTCAACGAGTTCAGGGACACCATGGATCAGATTCACGAAGTGAACCTGAAGGATCTTATTATTGAGCGTATTATTCCCTACATAGAGGCATCTTCAGTGCCCTGCACTTTGGTGCTCTCCATGGATGTTCAGAGTCCCATTGTGCTGGGTTACTACGTGAACTTCGGCCGGGCGCTGATAAATATTGTATCCAACTCACTCGATTCCATACAGGAGACAGGAAGGAAGGGGCGTCTGGAGATTTCTCTTGAAGATGTGGAAGATCAGGTACGCCTGACTATCCGTGACAGCGGGACCGGCATACCGAAACCGCAGCTCGAGGTTGATGCGAAGGGTGTGCCGCTGTTTGTAGGAAAAAGCACAAAAGACCGTAAGGATGGGGAAGGCCTTGGAACCATTCAGATATTCTCCGCTTTTGGAACTGACAGGATTCAAATAGAAAGTGAGTATGGGAAGGGAACAGCCTGGAGCATTACCTTTGACAAAGCCACGGGTATGGATAAGTGGTATGCCCAGCTTGAGAGGAGATTCTATGAATTCAGTGATCTCCTGGAGCCGACTGCGATAACCGCATCGACAAAACGTACTGAAGTAATCTCATATATATGGCAGCTGAGGAAAATGGAGATATTCCTTTTTGACCTCATCCTGCAGTTCAGCCATGACCACAATATTCGTACAATCTATCGTACCTTGCTTGCCTACAGTATGGGCAGACTTGAAAAGGGAGCGCTTAAGAAGGAGATTGGAGGCTATCGATGCCAGCAGTCCCGGATGCGTACCTGGATGTATAATATCACGGTTGAGCTGAAAGCACGGTGGGATCAGCTGAAAAAGGGTGTTGACCTGGGAGAATACAGGGGACCGCTGTTCCGCAGCTACGGGCAGGCCTTGGATAATGTAATCATATTCACTATGGACCCTGGGAGCGGGAATTTCCTTGCTACAGACAGAAAACTTGCTGAGCATCTGGATTTTGTACCCTACCTTGAAAAAGGAAGGAATGAGCTGGTGCGGGGTGAACTGATGGGGGACATCAATAAAGAGGAACAGCCCATTACTCTGGGTGTCTGGAGCGTATCCTCTGATGAGGACCTGCTGGATAAACTTAAGCTGCTTCGTACCTGTGCCTATGCATTGGTCAACAAGGGTGTGAGGCAGGAAAAGCGCCTTGCTTTCTATCAGACTACCTATTCTCACCACAGCAGAGACATTGATCCCGACAAGGTCACCACATTTGGAAAATTCATGCACACACCTGATGCTTCACTCATGAAATATACCAGGAGTACCGATGACTATCTGCGTGACTACATCCAGATAGTCGATTAACTTTCACTTGTCCACAGCTGATAAAAAAACAAAAAATAATTGTAACAGTATTACTAACTACAGGTTATTATGATGTATTGATACACCCCTGTTGTCTTCAAAATCTAAAAACAGGAACGGTCAGCTTGACTATTCTGCAAATAAAAAATGGGAGATGCATGTATGAAAACCTATGTGAAGGTACTGGTTGCGTGTGTAGCGGTTCTGGTGCTCCTTTCAGGCTGTGATATGTTCCAGAAACAGCTTGATTTGTTTGATGACATCAAGGATAAGATTGCTAACAAAATTAATTATGATGATGTGTTTGATTCTGCTGATGAAAAATTTGAATTAGATGAACAAGGTGATCCAATTCTTGATGATGAAGGGAATCC
>SKXS01000159.1 GCA_007128345.1 Spirochaetia bacterium | reverse complement strand
TAGAGGTAGCGCGCCTCATCCCCCATGCATCCAATAAGCGCCCCAGCGCAGAGGGTCCCTCCGCTGTACGCCCCCCACAGCTCAACTGCGACATCGCTGCCGCTGTAGCAGGCCATGCGGTGCAGATACTCCCTGCTTCGAGGAGCAAATGCGTCCCGGTTAGCCGTTGCGCAGTAGAGATCATACCACGAGCTGAAGAAATCCATGCGCTCTTTGAGAGACTGGAAGCGCTGTATGGCTATGGCGTGCTCCTGGGCCTTTTTCAGAGATCTTTTCACCCGCGTGCGGTAGCCTGATGAGGGGTCGTCAGTGAGAGAAACAATCACCGTGTCTGCAGGCTGCACCATGTGGCGGGGAGAAGAGATGCCGGTGAGATCACGGTCTGTCCAGTCATCACTTCGATACATATGGGAGTCAATGCGTATGAGGCTGGGACGCACATCAAGGGACTTTGCGAGTAATCCCAGTGCAGAACTGAGCTGGCTGCCGCTATGGGGCATCTGGGTTTCCCGGATGCCCGGCAGGTAGGCAAGAGTAAAGCAGGGGAAGCTTCGGGTAAGCACCAAAAAGGGCATACGGTCTGCATAGGCAAAGACCTGGGGAACCCACTGGTTGTGCGCCTTCATGGAAGCCCAGAAGGGGGACTGGAAGATCTCGCTGCCTTGGGTGAGCTCCTCTAAGGTCCCCGCTCTGATGGTACACATACCTAGCCTACGGTGCCCTCGGTGATGGTCACTGTGGTAATAGCGTGTTCACCGGGGCCGGTGAGCCTGCGCTTGTCCACCAAGACCTGATGCTCCTTCACAGTCATGGGGAGGCTGAAGAACTCGTCGATCTTGATGCGCCCCGGCTGGTTTTCCGGGAAGTCGATTCCCTCAAGCGTAAGCCGGGTGCCCGGAGCGAGGTCGTCGGCGAAAAGCACCTCCACCTCCTCCTCTCCCCTGCTTGCGGCCAGCAGCATCCCCTCACTCTTCTCGCCGCGGAGTTTTGCGGGCTTGAGGTTGTAGACGACGATCACGTGCCTGCCGGTGAGCTCCTCCTCCGTGTAGAAGGGCACCAGGCCGGAGACGATCTGGCGCTGCTCATCTCCAAAGTCTATCTCCTCCACATAGAGCTTGTCTGCCTCGGCGTGTCTCCTCACTGAGGTAATCCGGGCTACGCGGAGGTCAACTTTAGATATGAAATTTTCCTCCAGTTCGCTCACACTGCGCTCCTGCTGGGTTCCGGAAAACCGCTTTCTCAATGATTCAATGCGCTCATCCTCCAGACGCTCAAAGAGGATGCTCACCTCACCTATCTCTGTCAATCCGGTAAAGTTCCCCAGGGTATCCCAGGAGCCTGACTCCAGGGAAAAGAAGGAGAGGATCTTTTTTGAGGTCTCCGGCAGGTAGGGTTCCAGCATGATTCCCAGGTCCCGCACCAGGTAGGCAAGTCCGCTGAGCAAGGCATGGACTGATTCAGGATCACTCTTTGCAAGCTTCCAGGGCTCAGCCTCCTGGAAGACCTTGTTGCCGTAGGAAGAGAGTTCGCAGATCGCCCTGAGGGCATCCCTGAGTTCCGAGCGCTCCAGGTGGGCAGTAATGCGCTGCACCTCACTTTTCACGTGGGTGACAAATGATGCATCAGCTTCCGCCTCTGGCACTTTACTGTCTGCAAACCGCTTGATGAAGGTGAGGCTCCGGTTTACCAGGTTGGCGATGTTTCCTATGAGTTCGCCGTTAACCTTCTCCTGGAAGTCCTTCCAGGTGAAGGTATAGTCTGCCTTCTCGGGCCGGTTGTAGAAGATGTAGAAGCGCCACACGTCAGCCGGAATGCCGGTGTCCCGCACGTCGGTGCCGAAGACCCCGACCCCCTTGCTCTTGGAGAACTTTCCCGACTCGTAGTTGAGGTACTCCGTGGAGGACATATGGTGCAGCATGGTCCAGGGCTCACCTGTGGCTAATAGGGTTGAGGGGAATATGACTGTGTGGAAGGGGATGTTATCCTTCCCGATGAACTGGTAGAGCTCCACCTCTTCAGGGTTCTTCCACCAGGACTCCCACTCGCTTGTTAAGTCCTTGGTGATGGAGATGTAGCCGATGGGGGCATCGAACCAGACGTAGAATACCTTCCCCTCAAATCCCTCCTTGGGTACCGGAATTCCCCAGGAGAGGTCCCGGGTGATGCAGCGCTCCTTGAGGCCGTCACGGATCCAGCTTTTAGTCATCTGCAGGGCGTTTCTCGCCCAGAATCCCCTGACGCTGGCTTCCCCCATCCACGCCTCAAGCTTGGGCAGTATGGCCGGCAGGTCGAGGTAGAGATGGCGGGTGCGCTTCATATGGGGACCATGGCCGCAGATGCCGCAGCGCGGGTTCACCAGCTCCACCGGGTCAAGCAGCTTCCCGCAGGACTCGCACTGGTCCCCCCGGGCATCGGGGTAGCTGCAGTGCGGGCAGGCGCCATGGACGAATCGGTCGGCCAGGAAACGCGAGCAGGTGCTGCAGTAGGGCTGCTGGATCTCGGCTTCAGAGATGTAGCCGGCGGCATCCACTTTCAGGAATATGTCCTGGACGATCTCGGTCTGCTCGGGCCGGGATGTCCTGCCGAAATGGTCGAAATTGATGGAGAACCACCGGTAGATATCATCGTGGATGGTGTAGTAGCGGTCGCAGAGCTCCATGGGGGTGACCCCCTCCTGGAGGGCACGGGTCTCCGTCGCGGTCCCGTACTCGTCGGTCCCGCAGACGTAGAGCGTCTGGTAGCCGCGGTTGCGGCAGAATCGGGCAAACACGTCTGCTGAGAGGACCTGGATGAGGTTCCCCAGATGAGGAATGTTGTTCACGTAGGGCAAAGCGGAAGTGATCAGTCGTCTCTTGTTCATGGAAGCCATGATACGGGAAAAGGGGCATCAGTTGCAATAGTTTCAGGAAATATGCGCAGCCGCATCAGGTACAGAATGCGGCTGCGCCAGAAGAGGTATCAGGAAAATGATTCAGTGATGATCTGGATGATCTCTTCACCTATGCGCTGCTGAGCTTCATCGGTGGCCGCCCCGATGTGGGGGGTCATGGAGATCTTCGCATGGGTGGTGAGCCGGGTGTTCTTTGTCGGCTCTTCGGCAAATACGTCTACCGCAGCCGCTGCGACCTTCCCTGCGTCCAGGGCATCGCAGAGGGCATCCTCGTCCACCAGGCTTCCCCTGGCGGTATTTATGATATAGGCCCCCTCCTTCATCCGGGCAAACTCGGCCTTCCCGAGAAGATACCCGTCAGCCTTCGGCATATGCAGCGAGATGAAGTCAGATGAGGCCAGCAGCTCATCAAGGGAGACGTGGCTGAAGGGATCGTTTTCCGGCTTGTGACCGCTGCGGTTGGTGTAGATCACCCGCATGCCCAGGGCAGCTGCCCGCTTGGCGGTCTCCCGCGCTATGCGGCCCATGCCGATGAGCCCCAGGGTCTTCCCGGAAAGTTCGATGCCGCTGTAGTGCTTTTTGTTCCACTCGCCGTTTCTCATGGTGTAGTTGGCTATGTGGATATGCCGGGCAACGGCAAACATGTGACCAATTGCCAGCTCGGCAACTGAAGCGCTGGAGGCATTGGGGGTGTTGCGCACCTTGATGCCCTTTGATTGGGCGTAGGCTACGTCGATGTTGTCCACCCCTACCCCGCCTCTGATGATGAGCTTGAGCTTCCCGGTTTCCAGTGACGCGTCGATGAGGGGTTCTCTCACTTTCGTGGCCGAACGGACCACGATGACGTCGAATTCCTTGACTGCCTGAGTCAGCTCTTCACCCTGGTAATGCTTATCTACCACCTCGAACCCGAGGGAGGTAAGCTGGTCAACAGCTCCCTGTTCCATGCCGTCTGATGCAAGTATGCGTACCATATCGTATGTACTCCTTTGTGTGTAGTATCAGTTGTTCCGTTCAAATTCACGCATGAATTCAACGAGTGCCTTGACTCCTGCTGTCGGCATGGCGTTATAGATGGATGCGCGCATGCCCCCCACTGACCGGTGCCCCTTGAGATTCTCAAAGCCCTGCTTCTTCGCGTCAGCTACGAACTTCGCATCAAGGTCCTCTTTCCCGGTGACGAAGGTTATGTTCATAAGCGAGCGGTCGCCCTTCTCCACAGGACAGGTGAACAGCGTGCTCTCATCCAGGTAGTCGTAGAGCAGTGAAGCCTTCTCCCGGTTGATCTTCGCCATGGCCTCCACGCCTCCCAAGCCGATGATCCAGTCCAGCACGAGGCCCAGGATGTATGCGCCGTAGGTGGGCGGTGTGTTGTACATGGAATCCGCCTTGACATGGGTCATGTAGTCAAGCATCGTGGGGGTTCGTTCCTGGGTTTTGCCGACCAGGTCTTCCCGGACAATCACCACAGTGAGTCCCGCAGGTCCCATGTTCTTCTGGGCCCCAGCGTAGATGAGCCCGTAGCGGGAGACATCCACAGGTTTCGAAAGGATGCATGAGGAGAAGTCCGCCACCAGGGGCACATTGCCTGCTTCAGGTATGTAGGGGAACGCGGTGCCGAAGATGGTGTTGTTCTCGCAGATGTGCAGGTAGTCTGCCTTCGGATCAAGGTCCAGTTCATTCTGCTTGGGGATCCGGGAGAAGTTCACATCCTTGCTCGAAGCGGCAATGCGGGCCTCTCCGAACCTGCCCCCTTCCTTGCAGGCTTTCTCAGCCCAGCTTCCGGTCACCACATAGTCAGCCCTGCCGTTTTTGACCATGAGATTCATGGGAATCATGGAGAACTGGGTACTTGCCCCGCCCTGGAGAAACAGCACATGGTAGGTCTCCGGTATGTTCATGACCTCCCGCAGCTTATGCATGGCATCCTCGAATATAGAGATGTAGACTTTGCTTCTGTGGCTCATCTCCATAACTGACATGCCGGAATCCCGGTATTCAAGCATCTCGGAGGCTGCGGTCTTCAGCACCTCCTCAGGCAGCACCGACGGTCCTGCAGAAAAATTGTAAATTCTTGACATGATATGCTCCTTTCCGTAACGTTTATGTATTGCACAGTATTTTAAGAAAAATTCACCTTATCTGGTGAAAACTATACCATAAACTTCGCTAAAGATAAAGATAAAAATTAACGGAAAGGAAAAACATGATAAATTTCCTGGTTTGCCCGTCCCCTCTCATACCCATTCCTTGACTCTCCATGGCTCTGTCATTAGTATGAAGATAAGCTTACCAATAGGAGGAAGTATGCTAAAAAGCACAAACACTTCCCAGGGGGGCAAGGGGATTACCATCAACCCGAAGATCCTCTGGCTGGTGCTGGCGGCGGTCATTGTGATCGTCCTGGCGGCCACCAGTTTCTTTGTGGTTGACCAAACCGAACAGGGTGTGGTCCTCCGCCTGGGAAAATATAACCGGACTGTCGGTCCGGGACTGCAGTTCAAGCTGCCTCTGGGTATAGAGCAGAGCTATACCGTGCCTACCCAGAGAATTTTGAACATGACCTTCGGCTTCCGGGCCGACCAGGCTGGGGTGGCCTCAACCAGGCTCACCACCGGCGGATACCCGGAGGAATCGGTCATGCTCACCGGAGACTTGAACATCATCGACGTAGAGTGGATCATCCAGTACCGAATCAGCGATCCCAGGGCGTGGCTCTTTAACGTCCAGGAGCGGGAGACCACCATTAGGGACATCAGTCAATCGGTGGTGAACAAGCTCGTGGGAGACTTAGCCATTCTGGATGTCATCGGACCTGAACGGACCAATATTGAGTTCATGACACAGCAGGACATGCAGCAGTCATTTGACTACTACGGGCTGGGGGTGACCATCACCACCGTGCGGCTGCGCAATATCGTGCCGCCAAAGGGAGAGGTGCAGGACGCCTTCGAAGATGTGAACATGGCAATCCAGGACCTCAACCGGCTGGTCAATGAGGGAAAGGAGCAGTACAACCGCGCCATCCCGAGAGCCCAGGGTGAGGCAGCCCAGCTGATTCAGCAGGCTGAAGGGTATGCTTCCCAGCGGGTTAACACCGCGCGGGGAGATGTGGCCAGGTTCGTCTCGATCCTGGAGGCGTATGAGCTGAGCAAGGATGTGACCCGAACCCGCCTCTACATCGAGGCGATAGAAGCGGTACTGAAAGCAAGCGAGGATACCTTCATCATTGACCGGAACCTGGAGAACTTCCTGCCGCTGCAGACAATCCAGCAGCAGTTTGAAGGAGGCACGAGATGAAAAAATTTGCTACGGTACTAGTAATTGTAGTCGTGCTCTTCGTTATCGTGGTACTCCTGGGTCCCTTCTTCATAGTCTATGAAGGAGAGCAGGCTGTGGTAACCCGCTTTGGGGCCATCGTCAATGCCACCACTGATACAGGCCTGCATTTCAAGATGCCTGTCATCGACAATGTGGTGAAGTACCCCAAGAAGATCCTCTCCTGGGACGGTGATGCCCAGCGCATCCCCACCAAGGAGAACCAGTTTATCTGGGTGGACACCACCGCACGATGGAAGATTTCTGACCCTGCGCTTTTCTATGCGTCTGTCACCACCGTTAACCAGGGTTACGCCCGTCTTGACGATGTGGTGGACTCATCAGTGCGTACCATTATTGCTGAGAACTTCCTGCGTGAGGCAGTGAGGAACTCGAACCGCATCAGAGAGATCACCCGCGAGGTGATGGGGCTTGAGGAGGCGGAGGCCGTCGAGACCGATGACTCCATCAGCACTGAACAGCTCAGGCAGCTCACCCAGACCACCCAGACTTATGAGCAGGTGGATAAGGGCCGTGAGCAGCTATCAGTCGAGATGTACGACACTGCCCAGGAAGTCCTCGAGACCTACGGGATTGAGCTCATCGACATCATCATCAGGCAGATCCGCTACTCAGAGGACCTTACTGCAAGCGTATACCAGCGGATGATCGCCGAACGGCGCCAGATTGCAGAAGCCTACCGCTCCTTCGGAGAAGGGGTGAAGTCCGAATGGCTCGGCCGCCTGGACAACGACCAGCGGCGCATCCTCTCGGAAGCCTACGCAAGGTCCGAGGATATTAGGGGTATTGCGGACGCCAGGGCTGTCAACATCTATGCGGAAGCCTATGAACGGGACCCCGAGTTCTTCCAATTCTGGCGGACCACAGAAAGCTATCGAACCGTGCTGCCTAACCTGCCTAAAACCCTCACCACGGATATGGACTACTTCAAGTACCTCTACAACATGTCAGGCGAGTAAGCACACTATCTGCGGCATCCAAAAGGATGCCGCAGTTCTTTGGCTTGCCATGCATGGTGATTGCACTCATCCCATGAGATAGGGTATGCTCATTATCACTGCTTACTAGGGGGGAGGTACGTGCTATGGACTCAATTATTGCAGAACTCACAGGAGCACAGGCGCTCCAGGTGCTCAGGCGCTTAGCGGCTAAGCACAATGATGTTTCGCAAGCTGTCATAGCAGAAGCGCGGCTGGTCCTCGCAGCAGTCGATCTGCATGCGGTTGCACAGCATATTTGCTTGATGCTCGCTACTCCGGACTTTGACGACCTGAACCACCGCTCAGGAAGGACCAGGTACGGATATGTGGACCCGGTGGATGCGATGTACGATATCTTCACTGAGCAGCTTGATCCCTTTAAAGACCAGCTGCACACATACCGGTCCCTCTCCATGAGGGAAGAGGAGACCGCATATCTTCAGGGAATCATCCTCGGGCTCTACACCTTCGAAGAAAAACCGCAAGGGGAACTTGCTGACTGGTACACCGATATGCCCTTTGATACTGCCGATGAGCTTTTTCAGGAGTGGAAAACACACCGCGGCTTAACGGAGGCAGATACAGAGATGAAGGATTTTCTCTATGCAAGCTGCCCCCGATGGGCTGATGCCCTGTGCGGACCTCCTGTCTCTATCAACGATTAGATGTAACCAGGGCTGTCCACGGTTGCCTGAAGGGTTATCATGGGGTTCATGCACTTGGTCGCACATGAGAAAGGCCTGATGAGGCAGCATCTCCTATACGCCCGGAAGCTCATACCAGCTGAATGATCGAATGCTTTCTGAGAGATC